>CAZSJP010000237.1:0-7043 GCA_964606675.1 uncultured bacterium | reverse complement strand
ACACAAATGCGAATCGGGTCGGCAGCACGGGCCGTATGCGCGGTTGCTTCTGTACTCGTCGCGGCCAGCAACGGCCATGCCGACTCGACGGCGACGGTCAACAGCGTCCTCGACGCCCCGCGCCCGTGGCTCTCGCGCCACGGCATCACTCCCGGCGTCTCATACGTTGGCGAGACGTTCCTTTCCCTGCGCGGGTTCGACGCGAAGGACATGTTCGGTAGCCGCACGTATGCATCCGGCGAGACGGTTTACCGCGGGCTGCTGGGACTATCTCTGACGCTTGAGACCGATGGACTGGGTCTTTGGACGGGCGGCAGGATGCACGCCTCGGCGCACACTCTACATCAGAACGACATCGATCTCGGCACGTGGGACACCCGCCTTCTGTACGAGCTGATTCAGCCGACGAGCAACATCGACGCCGGCGAAGACCTGACGCAGCTCACGGAGCTTTGGTACGAGCACTCGTTCCTCGACGAGCGGGTTCGCCTCAAGGCCGGTCTGATGGAAGCGAACGCCGACTTCGCGTACGCCGAGACCGCAGCCGATTTCTTGAACTCCTCATTCGGCATGCCGCCGATGATGCTCATCCCCAGTTTCCCCATGACGAACCTAGGCGCCGCGGCGTTCGTGCGGCCATTCGCGTGGCTTCAGTTCCGCGCGGGCCTCTACGAAGGCGAAGCCTACGATAACGATGTCGGCGTCGGCTCGCACGGCGAGGCGGGCGTTGCGTACATCGGCGAGTTGCGCTACGAGCCTAAGTTCGGCGCCGACGGTACCTACGCCGGCACGTATCGAGTCGGCCACTGGCGACACACCGGGGATGTCAAGGACCTCTCCGTCTGTTACAGCGACGCTAGCGTTCCGACATTCCGGTTCCCGCCCTGCAAACGCGCGACGGTATTCGATGGGAACCACGGCATCTATGCCATGGCCGAGCAGGTGCTGTACCAGGCGGTGTCGGGCCGCCAGATCGCCGCTTTCGCTCAGTACGCCTCGGCGCCGGATGAGACCTACGGGCCCGATTGGGCGCAGGATGGGACCCGGACGGTCAGCGGTGTACGCAACGCCATCGGCAGCTACTACGGTGGGGGCCTGGTGTTCACCGGTGCCACTCCTTGGCGAACAGATGACGTGTTGGGAATCGGGTTGGTTCAAGCAGAGCCCGGCACCTACCTGGGGCATGCAGCTGAGCGCGTCTACGAGGCGTACCTGAAGGTGCCGGTCGCGACGTGGTTGAGCCTAACGGCCGACGTCCAGTATGTTGTGAACCCCGCAGGCTACGACTACGACGCGTTGGACATAGATATCGGGGATTACTACAATCCGGCCGATTTCATGGGTCTCACCAGATCGGGGATCGTTGGCGGAATGCGCGTCGTGATCGAGTTCTAGCCCGCGAGCGGCTACTCCAGCCGCTTCGTCACGGCTCGGGCGTGTGCGGTGAGCCCCTCGGCCTCTGCAAGCAGGGCGATCTGGTCGCCCGTCTTCGCCAGTCTCTTCCCCGTGTAGGCGATAACGCTGCTCGACTTGACGAACGTGTCGACGCCCACCGACGAAGCATAGCGCGCGGCGCGCCCCGTCGGCAGTATGTGATTCGTCCCCGCGAAGTAGTCGCCCACTGGCTCGGCCGACTCCCCGCCGATGAATATCGCCCCTGCGTGCCTGATCGAGTCGACGAGTTCCCACGGCTTCTTGGTGTGGACCTCGACGTGCTCGGCCGCGATCCGATTCGTCAGTTCGCACGCGGTCTCCAGGTCCGGTACCACGAACACGGCGCCGAAGCGCTCCAGCGCATTCCTGACGGTTTCCTGCCTCGGCAACGCGTCGGTCTGGCGCTCGACCTCGGCGGCGACCTCGTCGGCGATGCGGCGGTCGGTCACGACCGCCACCGCCGCTTCGTGACCACTTCCGTGTTCGGCCTGCGAGAGGAGGTCGGCTGCCACCCACGCCGGATTGGCCGATTCGTCGGCGATCACTACGATCTCGCTCGGCCCGGCGATCATGTCGATGCCGACCTTGCCGACCACCGACCGTTTTGCCGCCTGGACGTAAGCGTTGCCCGGCCCCGCTATCACGTCGACCGGCGCGATCGTGTCCGTGCCGTACGCCAGAGCCGCGATCGCAGGAACGCCACCGATGCCGTACACCTCGTCGGCGCCGACAAGCCCCGCCGCGGCGAGCATCGCAGGGTGGAGGCTCCCGCCCCACCCCGGCGGCGAACACACGACTACGCGCTCGACTCCGGCCACCTTCGCCGGAATGGCCGCCATGAGCAGCGACGAGAACAAGGGCGCCGACGACCCCGGCACGAACACGCCGGCGGCATCCACGGGCGCGTACCGCTTGCCGAGGATCACACCGTCTCCGTCTTCGACGAACCACGACGTGCGTTTCTGATGTTCATGGAACCGGCGGATGTTGTCGGCCGCCGCACGAATCGCTGCCGAGAGGTCGTCGTCGAGCTGGTCCAGTGCCTCCGTGCACTCCTCCGCCGATATGCGGAAGTCGCGCGGCTGCATGTCGACTCCGTCGAGCCGCTTCGTGTGCTCGGCTACGGCAGCGTCTCCACGGCTGCGCACGTCGTCCATTATGGCTGCGACGTCGGCGTCGATCTCATCGGCCACCTCCCGCCCGCGACCGATGATCGCGTCTAGCAGGTCGGACTGCTGGCCGGTCTCGTATTGTTCGATGGCGATCATCGCGACTCCAGTTCCGAGATCCGTTCGGCTTGCCCCGGGTAGAGCTTCCGGGCGCAGTCTGGGCATATGCCGTGGGTGAACTTCGCATCGAAGTTCTCCGTGAAGTACGCTGCCACGTCCTGCCAATCGCCGTCGTCGTTTCTTATCTTGTTGCAGCCCGCACATGCCGGTATCATCACGCTGCGGATGGAGCGCCGCGCATGGTCGATCGCGTCTCGTCCGGCAGTTTCGGTCGGATCGAAATGGAAAGTGGTCTCAAGACCCTTCATGTCGGGGCGGCAGCTCATCGTATCGATGACCAGGACGTGCCCGATCTGGCCCAACGAGCGCAGAAGCGTAGCCCAAAGCGGGCAGGGCGGGCTCCCGCGCTCGAATGACCCTTGCTCCTCCCAGATGGCCCCGGCGTACTGGCCGACCTCCAGCATCCAATACGTGCCCTCGCCCCGGTCTTCAAGCTCCGCGTGCGAGTAGAACCCGCGTTCCGTGAAGACCCTGATGATGTGGCAATATCTCTCCCACGGGTCGTCCTCGGTGAACGCTATGTTCTCCTTCTTCGCCAGGTATTCGAGGTAGTGGCTCCCGATTGCCTCGTACATGGCCTTCTCGCCGTCGGCGCCGAACAGCGTGTGACACACTTCTCCCAGGCCGAACAGGTATCCCTCAAGGAGGGATGGGAGGGAGTCCTGGGATTCGGATTTGTAGATGATTTTCATGTCGCGATCTCCGCAGCGTCGGGTCGTCGGGATGCTCCCTCGCCGAGGCCGAGGCGGTCGCAACTTGACATAGCCCTGGCGCCGGTGCCTCCAGCGTCCATCTGACGACGACGGCTGCTCCGATTGTGAAAACCGACCGTCTAGTATATGATCTTGTTCAGCGGGTACTCGATTATGTCCTGCCCTCCGGCACGCTTCAGCGCCGGGATCAGCATCCTGACGGTATGCTCCGGCAACACGACCTCCAGAGCCGACCACGGTAGCTTCTCGCCGTCGTGGTCGTGCAGCGCCGAGACCGTCGGCTTCTTGTCGTCAGGTAACGTGGCGATTACCGCCTTCAGCTTGTCGTCCGGCACGTTCAGCTTCAGGCCGACACGACCTTCGGCTTCGAGCGCTCCTTCGAGGAGCATCATCATGTTCTCGATCTTCTGCCGCTTCCACTCGTCCTTCATCGACTCGCGATTGGCGACGAGCTTCGTGTTCGTCTCCATGATCGTACCGATCACGCGGAGCTTGTTGGCTCGGATGCTGCTGCCCGTCTCCGTGATGTCAGCGATGGCGTCGACTATGTCAGGGACCTTCACCTCCGTCGCGCCCCACGAGTATTCGACTTCGGCGTTGACACCGTGGTCGGCGAGGTATTTGCCGACGACGTGCACAAGCTCTGTGGCCACTCGCTTGCCGTCGAGATCGGCGATGGTCTCGATATCGGAGCTCTCCGGCACCGCGATGACCCACTTCGACTTGCGGGCGGTAGCTTTGCTGTAGACCAGGTCGCCGACTTCGACGACGTCGGCGCCACTCTCAAGCACCCAGTCGTGTCCCGTCAGTCCGGCGTCGAGTATGCCGCGCTCGGTGTATTTCGCGATCTCCTGCGCGCGGAACAGGATCGACTTGATCTCGTCGTCGTCGCAGGTTGGGTAGTATGAGCGGCTGCTCACGGTGAATGCGAACCCCGCGCGCCGCATCAGGTCGAGCGTGGCTTCCTGGAGGCTGCCCTTGGGCAGTCCGATGGTGATCTGGTTCTTCATCGATTCCTTCGTTCGTTCGCTGGTGCGACGCCGCGTTCGGCATAGTGCCGTCCGGGCGGTGGCGACCCCGTCATGCTCGTGGCGCCGCGCGGAACTGGGGCGAGGCTGCAATCGTAGCAGCTGCCATCATAAAATACGAGTCGCCGGCCCTGAAGTCAGCCCGCGGGGTCCATTACGGTCGACGCCGGCCGCCTGTTTCTCGCTTGCACGTGCGCATCGGATCGGGAACGCTTGGCTCTTGCGCGCGCGCGTTCTACCTTATTAGCCCTCATAGCAGCATCCGGCACCATCGGGGAACAAGGAGGTGGGTTCGTGGAGCTTCGAGCAGCCGATCTGATAGCGATCATTCTGTACGCATTGGCAATGCTGGGCCTCGGCTACTGGGCCAAGGGCAGGATCAAAGGCACCGAGGGCTTCTTTGTCGGGGGGCGCGCCGTGCCCGGCTGGGCCGTGGGCATATCGATGCTCGGGACGGCGATCAGCTCGGTGACTTTTCTCGCGTATCCGGGCTCGGCCTATCTCGGCAACTGGAGCCGGCTCGTGCCGGGAATGATGCTACCCTTCGCTACCATTGTGGGAGCATATTACTTCGTCGTGTTCTACAGGCGAACCTTGTTTGTCAGCGCGTTCCAGTACTACGAGAAGCGCTTCGGCTCTTGGGGGCGGACGTATGCCAGTATCGTCTGGAACCTCGGCTCGATCTACCGCATGGGGACGATCCTCTATCTCGTCTCCCTGCCGATCAAGTATTTCTCCGGCTGGGACATGGTCACCGTCATGCTCGTAACGGGTGTAATCATAACGGCATACACCATTATGGGCGGCCTCGAGGCGGTTATCTGGACCGATGTGGTGCAGACGATCGTCCTGGCCCTCGGCGGACTCGTGACGGTCGGGATCGTGTTCTGGAAGGTCGGCTTGGGCGACGTTTTCGCCATCGCGTCGGACGCGGGCAAGTTCGGTCTGGTGGTCGATCTGGACATATCTTTCGCGCGAGACACATTCTTGGTACTTGCGCTCTCGGGTCTCATCGGGAACATACAGGAGTTCGGCACCGACCAGACCAAGATCCAGCGATACGCCGCCGCCGACAGCGATCGGGGCGGCCTGATGGCGATCTGGACCGTCGGCATCGGATGCATCCCGCTGTGGACGTTGTTCATGCTGGTCGGAACGTGTCTGTGGGTGTTCTATGGCCGGTTCCCGGATGAGGCGATCGCTGCCGGCATGCAGGCCGACGCGATCTACCCACATTTCATCATCACGCAGTTGCCGCCGTTCCTCGGAGGGCTGGTGATCTCGGCGGTGCTCGCCGCAGCGATGTCGAGCATAGACTCGAGTATGAACGGCACGGCGACGGCGTTGACCGCGGACTTCTACCGTCGGCATCTGGCGAGAGGCAGGGCCGACACGCACTACCTGTTCGCCGCGCGGGCCACGACGGCGATACTGGGCGTCTTGATGGTGCTTGTCGCGTATACATTGTACACGCTCGGCAAGGACTCGATCCTCGACACGCTGTTCTTCATCGGGTCGGTGATGGCGGCCGGGCTGGGTGGGTTCTTCCTGCTCGGGTTCGTCTCGAACCGCGTGAATGCTCCCGGTGCGGCGATCGGCCTTGTGGCGGGTGTGCTCGTGATAGCGTGGTGCACGATCAGCGTCAGCGCGCTTGAGTCTATCGAAGCGGCGAAGACCGACCCGGCTTTGGTCGTTTCGGGATGGAAGCTTGCGCTTGAACCGTATCTCTGGAACATCCACCCGTTCATCATCAACGTGTTCGGGAACGCCGCCGTGTTCGTAGTCGGCCTCGGCGCGAGCTACCTCTTCAGCGCCCCGGTCAGGGAGAAGTTCGCGGGCATGACATGGTCGACGCGCGACGAGACGGCTGCCCGGGCCACGGAGGGCGTCCAGTAGTGGGGCGCTCGGACATCTCGGCAGCTTGACACAAATCAGCATGCGCGCTATAGTACATTGTCTCTGCCCCCTAGTCTAATGGCAGGACATCTGACTCTGGCTCAGACGTTCGGGGTTCGAATCCCTGGGGGGCAATACTTGCGCTCATCGAGCGCGCACGGTCGTCGGGTGCAAGCTCGACGACCGTTTTGCTTTGGGCGGCTCATACAGAGGCCGATCGGCCGTCCCGCCCCCGTATCCCCACAGTTCTCGCCTCCCTCTGCGAGTGCGCTGCTCCGCGCGCGTCGACGCGCTATGTGGTCGAGGCCGCCCAAGACTCTGATACAGCGGGTGTTGGGGCGATAACTAATGGTTGAGCGCAAAATAAGGCAAAGAAATACACAGTTGTGCCTTACCTACGCGCTCATTCTCTACTATATTGGCGTAGTCGTCGCGATTGGGAGAGGGCGCGGCGGCAGAACCCATGGTGGAGGTATAGTGACATGAGAGATTCGGCGCACGCTTCTCGTTCGCACATTCTTCGGCGGTGCGCGATCACCATCGCGTGTCTTGCAGCTCACGCCACGCCCGCAGCCGTCCCTGACACCATTTCCAGCGAAATCCTCCACGTCCGCTTCGAGACCGAGATGTCACTTGCGGCGCTCGATTCGTTCGCGACAGCGAACGGCACCGTGCTGGTCACG
>CAZSJP010000236.1:0-7109 GCA_964606675.1 uncultured bacterium | reverse complement strand
AATCCAGACTCGTCTCCCATCTCTCGGAAGATGTGCTCAGTTTCCTTGAGCAACCTCATCGTCTCGTCCGGATCGTCACGGTCGATCAGGATCGCCGCCTGGTTGCCCAAGGATGTGGCCAACCCCGCCTTGTCGCCCCGATCACGACATAACCGCTCCTGTTCCTTGTATAGCGTCATCGCCCCGTCCGGATCACCGGTCCCGTCGAACAGTGATGCAAGTAAGGTGACGACCTGCCAACTGAAGCGTTCCGGGGCGTCCAGCATCGGGCGGTACGCATCTACCTTGCGCAGAGACGAGTTGGCTTCGACCTGTGCCCAACGTTCTCTCACCTCTGACTCGTTAGCTTCGGTTGCCACAGCGAAGAATAGAAGGCCTGCCAGCAAATCGTACAGTTGTTGCCAGGATTCCGCTTGGGCCAACTGGTACGGCAGTTCGTCAACCTTTCGTGGGCCGAGGCCCTGCCTCTCGAAGTAGCGGGCCAGGCGCTGGTGAGCAGCTCGCTGCTCGTGCTCAGTTGGCAGATATCGGTGGCGGACAGCGTCGCGGAAGTAGGTATGCGAAAACCCGATTAGGCCGGCGCGGTCAACCAACGACTCCTCTACAGCGAGATAGAGCGGCGACCAGTATGCCCGTGGCAGCCCAATCGCATTGGTCACCTCCGCACGGAGCGCGTCGAGATGCTCCGCCTCCGACAGCCCGGCCTTAGCCATTGTCCACAACAGCTTCACATCGGTGAGCACCGATACCTTCCGCGCGCTCTCTTCTGCGATCTGCTGCTGCGACTCACCGCCCGAGCCGAGCGCATCGAGCAGCTCCGCCTCGGACAGCCCGCGCCGCGCGGCCCACAGCAACGACATCGCATCGCGTACAAGCCCCGGGCGCTCCCGCTCGTAGTCTTCCTCGTACCGCTGGAGAATCTTCTCGTAGAGTTCCGGGATGCCGGGCGCTTTCAGGTAGGAGGCGATGCGCTCGTCCAGCAACTCGTGCGCTCCGAATACGCGCAATTCTTCCAGCAGCGCCCGCAGATAGAGAGGGTTCGCCGTCTGCTCGGCATCGGCGATCCGCTGCGCACGCTCCGGGCTGAGGGACTTCGTGTACTGGGCAAGATGCTCCCTGATGAGGTTCGCTCGCTCGTCGGCTCCTAGCGGCTGGACCATCAGGGTCGGCCAGCCGAGTTTCCGGAGATCGTCCAACGAGCGCCCCGGCAGGGATGAGAGGATCAGCCGGATGTTGGCGGGTATCTCGGGTGGCAGCCAGACCAGATCGAGCGCGCCCTCACGATCCTCCAACTGGTTCAGCGCGTCGACGATCAGCACAACGCGCCCCTTTGCCGCCGCCATGTGCAAGCAGTTGGCGAACGCCAGTCGCAACGCGTCAGGCTCGTCGGGTATCTCCAGTTGGAGATCGAACCGTCTCCCTAGCTCGCCCATGATGCGCCGCAACATCGCGGAGCCGTCGGCGCTGTGGGACGAGGCGCCAACGAAGTGCATGATCGGTGGATCGTTGGGATTTCGCTCGCGGTATCCGATGGCCCAGTTCGCCACCAGCGCCGACTTGCCCGAACCCGACTCGCCCAACACTACGAGTGGCGGACCGTCGCCCGAGGCATGCGCGTCCAACGTGTCGAAGTATTCCTGGCGACCGATGTAGACCTTGGCTCGGCTCTGCGCAAACGCCTCGTGCTCGGCGGCCTCACCGTCCAGTGGGTCGCGCTCTTCATCTGCGGGATACAGTCGGTCTATGACCTTCGTGAGGTCCTCAAGGACCAACTGCGCCAGGTCGGCAGGATTGGCGTAGCCCTCTCTGACCGGTAGCTCGCTGCCGCGGAGTCTTTCCTTGAGAGCTTCGGAGCTCTGCTTCCGCTTCTCTGCCCTCCGCTCCGCCTCTTCGCGGCCAAGCCGCTTGATCTCCTCTGGTGTCGGGACCTCCCGAAACGCTTGTCGCTGTTTGCGTGGCAGCGAATCGACGTAGGCGGGGTCGCGCAAGTAGAAGAAGGCGTGGTCGGCCATATCCGGGTCATTCAGCACCCCGTGGAGTATCTCCAGTTCGGTAACTGAGCGATCCTGATGCTCGGCCAGCCAAGGCTCTCGCTCCAGAAGCTCCGCTGGAATCTCATCGGGCACCCAGCCATAGCGTTCGCCCAACAGGCCGATGAAGTAGGGGCGGCACCGTCGTATCTCTTCGAGACAGATGGGCAGCACCTTGCCTTCGGCTGTTTGCTCGTCCGTGATGCCCCAGCGAAGATCCACCTCGCCCCAGGTGACGCCACGATCCTCGCACAGCTTCCGGAGTTGTGGAAACGTCTGCTTGACCAATTCGTCTCGATCCGCCTGCATGTCGCCGAAGGTGGAAGCGATGAATACGCGAATCACGCGCTGGTCTCCCGGTGCTGGGTTGATCGATCGCTCCGCCATGTGGTCTCCTCCACTGAGATGCCATCGCTGATAGCACGCCCGATTCCGGAGTTCCGACGGAACTCCCAAGGTCCGCAACGCGGACCACGCTGCTCGTCGCGTGTGTATTGCGGCAAGCAGAGGACAGATGGGGGCGCTCCCATATTCCCGAAGCCTCCCCGCTACATCGGGGAATATAGGATGTGACCGATCATGGCACATAGCCCTCCCCGGTTCCCGACATCCATCTTGTGCGTCGTCGGGCAGGGGCGCTACGTTGCTCTCGATGCCGCTGTTACACGCTGTGACCTCCGTATCGCTCGGCACTCGCACGTCTGGGGCCGAGCGGACGGGAACCAGGCCTTCTGAACGAGACGGCGCATCCGGTCACCGAAGCATGCCTTGACGACTCGGTTGGCCTCCAAAGCGATCGGGAGCCGGCGGAAGTGGTCGGCGACGGCAAGACCGGACTCCTGGGCAAGCACACTCCGGCCGCCTTCGCGTGCACGTTTGCGTCTGCTCGCGGGTCGCGCTACATTCACGTATCATCCTGTGTAGCCGTGCGATCATGGGGCTGCGTATGCTGCCGATAACGAAGTGCCGCGCCACACACAACGAAGTCCGACCGACTTGGTGGCTCGCCTCGCTGCTCGTCGCCATGGTTGCGTCGGGGCCGTCGCATGCCGATGCAGGCAGCCCTCGGACCATCGCGGTGATGAGCCCGATAGGAGACGGCGTGTCCGCCGATCAGCTTCGCGTGTTCTCTACACGACTGCGGGGAGAGCTTAGAGTCGCCGGGTGTCGCGTGCCGGCACGGAGCCTTGTGGAAACGGCGCTGGTCGAACTGGGCGCCGAGCATGGCGAGTGCGTGGACGTCGACTGCGTCTCGGAGCTAGGCAAGCGACTGGGCGTCGAGGGCGTGGTGATAGTAGACCTGGTGGCCTACGACGGAATGTACGGCGTCACCGCGCAGCTGATAGACGTGGAAGCGGGGCGAGTCGAGCGTGTTGTCCGTGACGTCTACCGCGGCGCGCTCGCTCGGGTTCTCATCAGCGCACCGGCCGATCTCGCGGCTCGGCTGACCGGGGAGGTGTCGGCCGCGGACGCGGTGACCCCTCCGACCGTTGCGGTGATGGACCCGATTGGAGACGGCGTGTCCGCCAATCAGCTTCGCGTGCTCTCCACACGACTGCGGGGAGAGCTTAGAGTCGCCGGGTACGTCGTGCCGGCGCGGCGCCTGCTGGAGGAGGAATTGAGCGAACTGGGCGCCGAGCGCGGCGAGTGCGCGGACGTCGACTGCATCTCGGAGCTAGGCAAGCGATTGGGCGCCGAGGGCCTGGTGACAGTGGCCGTTGTGGTCTACGACGGAGCGTACGGCGTCAACACACGACTGATAGACGTGGAAACCGGACGAGTCGAGCGCGTTGTCCGTGACGTCTACCCAGGCGCATTCGCTCAGGTCCTCAGTAGTGCACCCGCCGATCTCGCGGCTCGGCTGACCGGGGAGGTGTCGCTTGCTCAAGATCCGCAGCTCCGGACGACAGAGAAGCCGCGGCTGGCCGTACTCCGGATACCGGGCGACAATGTTCCGCGACACGACGCGGACCTGATCGCCGTCAGCCTTCGCACGGCGCTAAGCGAGAGCGGCCGCTATCGTGTGATGGGCCGCGGCGAGGCCGACAGCCTTGCTGCCGAGCACGAGCAGCCGAGCGCCGACAAGCTCGTCACGGGCGAGGTCACGCTCTGGGACAGCCCGCGCGCTGGCCGCGTCCGGCCGCTCGACACAAGCGGGAGCGAGATCCTCGAATCGATGAAGGTGGAATCCGGCGCCAGGTACGTGCCGCACAACACCTATGTGATACGTGTCCGCCTGGTAGACGTGGCCAGTGGGGAAAAAGAGCGAGAGGTGCAGGTGAGTTGTCCGTGCACGCTCGACTTCCTGCTCTCCGACGGTGTGCGCCGCATCGTCGAGGAGCTATCGGAGGTCGCGCCTCGCACCGTGACGACCCGCATGCCGGTGCCATCGTCGAGAACCGTCGTGGACACCGCCGCTCTCGGCCGACCTCGATGGACCTATCCCAGGGTGGCCAGCGAGCTTGTTGCCGGACTTGTCGCAAGCTACCTCTGCTGGCGCACCGGCGTGGACATGTGGAGGTGGAACCTCCGCGATGAGGGGAAGTCGGTGGCGATGATTCTGGTCGCTCAGCCCGTTGCCGCGGGCACGGCGGTGTACCTCGTCGGTGGCATCGGAGAGGAAACCGGGTCCTACTGGGCCGCCATTCGCGGCGCCTTCTACGGAGTTTTATTCCCGATTTTCGGGCCCCCCGTGTACGGAGCCATAGCCTACAACAAGACACGAGCCTACGAGGGGCAAACAGCCCCGGAGAACGTGCTCTTGCATATCGACCGGGATCGGGTCGAACTCGGGATCCCTGCGCCGACGTACCGCAGCAGCCTCGCCGGCGACGAGGTGCTTCGCATGCTGAACGTCGTGCGCGTCAGCTTCTGAGGAACGACACGCTTGGTTTACATCATCAGGGGCCTTCACGCGGTCCGGAGGCGCAGACGTGAGATGTTCCATCGCTATCTGCCTCGTGGCGCTGACCGCGCAGACCGTACCGGCCGACGCCGGCGCGCCGTCGGCAGCAGCCGTGCTCGGATTCTACGGCGACGGTCTGCAGGACTCGACTCTCGCCATCATGTCGCTGATCCTCAGGGAAGAGCTGGGCGAGTACCGATCGATGGGCGCGTTCGCGTTGCCGGCGGACGACGAGACGGGACGGGCCGCCGTCCCCGCCCTGTCCATTCCACTGGGCCGCGACGAGGTGGTGTAGGCCATCGAGACGGGCAGCAAGCTTGCGACGGCGAAGGTTGTGCTGGGCTATGCAGCCTGCCGGGATGGGCGATGCGCTATCCTGCTTCGCCTCGTGAATGTCCGCACATCGGCGGTTGAGTGTGCCGCCTTGGAGTACGGCGGAGCGGGCGACCTCGCCGCCATGGTTGGGCGCGCGGCAGCCGGGATAGCCGGGCGGCGCCCTCACAGACTCGCGCCGGCTTCGGTACCGGACAGCACGTGGAAGTGGCACCGGTTCGCGTTGGAGGGCGCAGCCGACATGACAGAGCATATCGGCACCGCCGCGTGGGTGGCGGCCATCCCGCTGCTGCCGGAGGCGATCCTCGGCTTCATCGTCATCGTGCTCTGGATCAACGCGGGCGCGCCGGGCTACATGCATTAGGCTACGCATCGCCCGTCGTCACCGAGCGTGGGAACGCCAACCGCGAATCATGCAGGCGTGTGTGGGCTGAGACCCCGCGGATGAGTAGCATCCGCTAGAGTCGGCGGCGGCCGCCTAAGGCGGCGATGTGGATTGGGCACGGGCGCGGGTGTGGTTATTCTTGTGCTGTCGCTTCCCAAGGGGTATCTGCCATGAGCCACATATTCATCAGCTATGTGAAGGACGACTCCGACGTAGCCCAGTCGCTGGCGCACGGATTGGAGAGTGCCGGCTACCCCGCATGGTACTACGAGAGGGACTGCCTGCCGGGCACGCCTCATCCGGCACAGGTTCGCAAGGCCATCGAATCCGCGTCGGCTTTCCTCCTGCTGCTCTCGCACAACTCGGTTGGGTCCGGCGAGGCAGGCTCGGACGGGTCTCATCAGGTAGACGCCGAAGTCGTCCAGGCCCACGAGCGCCGCAGGATGTTCCTCCCGGTGCTCCTCGGGCTGGATTACAGCGAATTCCGTTCGCGCCAGCCGGAGTGGGAGCACATGCTGAGGGCGGCGGTGGCGGCCCCTCTCACGGCCGACCCGTCGCAGGAGGAAATCGAGCAGGTTGTCTCCAGGCTGGCGATGGGGCTGGCCGCTGCGGGCGTCGAGGCCGGCGACCCGATCGTGGACGAACGCCCACCCGATGGGGGCTGCACCGACGAGGACGAAGAGAGTGAGGCGAAATCGCGCATCCGGCCGTGGCACCTCGCCGCCGCCGCTGTTGGTCTCATCGGAGCGCTGGCCGTCGTGTGGTATGTCGCGGCCGGTGTCCGTCCCGACCAGCCTGTTGTCGTCGAGAACGCCCCGGCGGTTGTCGCGTCGCCGCAACCTGTGCCCGCCGCGCAACCGGCACAACCCCAGCCGGCGGCGGATGCTGCGCCGACGGAGGCGCAATCCCCGAGTGCCGCGCCGGTTGCCGCCTCCCTCGATGAACTCACGCGCAGCCTCGTGGCGGACCTGGCGGCCCGCCACCGATCGGGGTCCGCGATCAAGGTCAGCATCGGTACGCTCACCTACGGACGCACCAGGCTGGTAGGTCCCTTCGCGCTTCACCTGAGAGACGCCCTCGAGACGGCCGCGGAGCGATCGCCGGCGTACACGCTCATGGACACGCAGGAAGCGTCGAGGACGAGGGGCGGACGAGTTGTGCTGAGCGGTCAACTATCGACCGCGGGCGCGATGACGCCGGGCGCCGACGCGACACTGCTGGGCGTGGAGGGCGTCATCATGGGGTCCTACACCGAGACCCCGGAGGGCACAGGCGTATCGGTTTCGCTCGTAGCTCCCGATGGCGCGACGCTGGGCAAGGCCACGAGGAGCCTGGGCCAGGGGACGACGCTCGACGGCGTGGCTCTCGTGCCCGCCAACTACGAGCGCATCAAAGACGGGCCCCTTGTCGCATCCGGGACCGGCTCGGTGCCGGCCGGCGCGGAGGAGACGTCGGG
>CAZSJP010000235.1:0-7142 GCA_964606675.1 uncultured bacterium | reverse complement strand
TGCTCGTGGCGTTCAATCTTCTATTCCTGGCGCTGTCGATAATGGCGTTCGACTATGTCGTCGAGGAATAAGTGCGTAGCGGTTCATAAGATGTGCCTCGAAGCCGCAATGGCGGCCTGGGATCGGCCCCGGACCTGCGCGGAAAGGATTGCACGGTGATAGATGCCGGCGAACGACCATGGAGTAAGGCTCTGTGGGTAACAGGCGTGGCGGCAACCTCGGTCGGATTCGCGGTATCGATCTACATGGCGTTTATCGTGACGGGCATCGAGCGCACGCTCGGGTTCAGTCAGAAGATCTTCTATTTCCACGTGCCATGCGCGTGGGTGACGTATCTCGCGTTTGCCATCACGGCGGTGGGCAGCGTTGCGTACCTGATCACCCGCAAGCCTCGGTGGGATCAGCTGGCATGTTCGAGCCTCGAAGTCGGCACGCTGTTCACCACGCTGGTGCTGATATCCGGACCGCTTTGGGCGCGCCCAACATGGGGTGCCTATTGGGTTTGGGACTCACGCCTGACGACGACTCTGATCCTCTGGCTCATCGAGATCGCGTATCTTCTGCTCCGCGCCTATGTCGAGGAACCCGAGAAAGCGGCTACCTACGGAGCCGTGGTGGGGCTTATCGGCGCGCTCGATATCCCGATCGTGCATTACTCGGTGAAGCTCTGGCGAGGAATGCACCCCGCCGTGCTGGCTCAGAGCGCCGCCGACGGGTCCGGTGCGGCAGCGAAGTCGGGTCTGCCGCCGGAGTTCCTGCTGACGCTGATGATATCGCTTGCGAGCTTCACGCTGCTGTTCGTCATGTTGCTGATGGTGAGGGTCCGCCTCCAGGCAGCCAGGATGCAACTCGTGATGCTCAGGTACAAGCTGTTCGAGAACTGAGGGAGCGCAACCATGGTGTTGTATAGACGATTTCCCGGCTTCTGCCGCGCGTGCATCTCTGTCGGCATTCTCACGGGTCTGTCGGCGGCGGCGCACGCAGGCGACGTAATCGCAGGGCAGCAGTCGCCTTGGGCGAGCGCTCATTTCGTTCTGGCCGCGTACTCGGCAATCCTGATCGGGGTGGTCCTGTATGTTCTGCGCTTGGCCGGCATGGCAAATCGCATAAGGCGCGAAATGGATGCCCTGCGCGAGGCCATGGAAAGCGGCAGCCCGGACCAGGAAATATGAGGGGCGGCCATCCGAGCGCCGTCTCCTCAGTTTTTTCCCTCCATCGCAGCCTTCGTTAACGCCATCTACTACAGTTATTTGCGTCACCGACCGCTCTCCCGATATCGAGTGATTTCGCGATTTATCCTGGCCAGGACTTGGCACCGCCGTACGTGTTCTTGTATAGTGGTGAGTAGGTTGAGGCACTTTTTGGGGCGAATAGGCGGATGTGGGGGCACATCGCCTTGAGGTCGTTTCGCTGCCTCTTTCACCCAATGCGATGCGAGATCGTCATGGTGGACCCACGCTCCATGAAGGGGAAGCCTCGGAAGTACAACTTCGTAGGCAGCTACCGGCACGTCGTCGATTCGCAGAGCAGGCTGCAACTGCCTCGCGCGTTGCGGAAGGCTCTGGGACCGAGCGCGCGGTATGCGTTGGTCGTCACACGGGGTCTCGACGGATGCTTAGCGGTTTACCCCCCGGACGAGTGGAGTCGCATCCATGATCAATGGATGTCCGCGGTCACCGACGCCGATGGCGACGCGCGATGGGTCAGGAACCTGATCCGCAGGGTCACGTCGCATGCTGTCGAGACCAAGATCGACGCGCAGGGCCGCATAACGCTCTCCGAAGATCTGCTTCGAATCGCGGAAATCCGGGGTGAAGCGATGATCGTGGGCGCATTCGAATGGATAGAGATATGGAGCCCGGATCGCTTCGAGACCGAGATGTATGAAGTCGACGACTCCTACGACGAGAACCTTGGAAACTTGATGGTCGTGCATCCGAGCAAGCAAGCTGCCGGCGATGGCTGACGATGTGCCGCTTCGACACATCCCCGTTCTCGGCGAGACTGCCGTCGAGTGGCTGGTGTGGCGCACGGATGGGACTTACATCGACGCGACCTTAGGAGCCGGCGGACACTCCGAGTCCATATGTCGCACACTTACGGGGCACGGTAGGCTCGTGGCGATAGACCGCGACCCCGTTGCCCACCGGCTGGCGGAGGAACGGCTGGGCCCTTGGCGAGATCGTGTTGAACAACGGTTGGCGCGCTTCGGACGGCTGGGCGAGAACCTCGACGAGGCTGGGACCTCGAGGGTTTCCGGAGCCCTGTTCGACTTGGGTGTTTCCTCCGTCCAGCTGGACACGCCGGAGCGAGGCTTCAGCTTCCGCTTCGACAGCCCGCTGGACATGCGAATGGGGCCCGATGCCCCGCACAACGCAAAGGACATCGTGAACCAGTGGTCGCCGGAAGAACTGCGGCGGATATTCAGAGACTATGGCGAGGAGCCGCGCGCCCGACGAATAGCGAACGCCATCGCCCGCGAGCGAGCGAAGCGGCCGATAGAGACCACCGGCAGGTTGGCCGACATCGTCAAAGACGCGGGGCACGGCAAGCCGGAAAAGGTTCTGGCAAGGGTCTTCCAGGCGGTCAGAATTGCCGCGAATCAGGAAATGGATGAGCTACGCGAGGGCCTTGGGCAGGCCGTAGAACGGTTGGAGCCAGGCGGTCGCCTCGTAGCGATCGCTTACCACTCCATAGAAGATCGAGTGGTGAAGATGTTCATATCGGAGCAAGCTGCCGATTGCGTGTGCCCGCCCGATCTGCCGGTTTGCCGGTGCGATCACCGGGCGGTGCTTCGATCGCTGACGCGACACGTGATCAAGCCTTCGCCGGAAGAAATCGCGTCTAATCCCCGGGCACGGAGCGCCCGAATGCGAGTCGCTGAGAGGCTGGGCGACGCATGAGAAGCGGGGCTTTGGTCGGGCCGCCGAAACACGCTGAGGCTGGGGGCGTGAATGCGGCTGATGAACGTGCTCGGGGATGCGGAGGTGGACATTGACACGCACCAGGCCAGTGGTTCGAGCGCTCATGTTAGCCGGCGCCGTTGCCGTGGCCCTTGCATACGTGTGGGTCGGCTGGCGCGGACGGGTGCTGGCTGCCGAACTCAGTGAACTGCAGGCCCAACAGAGGGTCCTGTTCGATGAGCAGGACGAGCTACGCGCCGAGATAACCGCGCTGAGTCGCGTCGAGCGCATCAAAGAAATCGCCGTCGCCCAGATCGGCCTCGTAGACCCGGAGTTACCTCCCATCGACGTGCCGGCGATTGCACACATGGGCCGTCAGGACTCGCTGGAGGCTGAAAGAGCGACGGGGCTGGAGCTGTTACTGAGCCGTTGACGCTACCGGTGCACATCGATCGCGCTCGTGCGAGCGCTAGCGGGGTCTACAAGAGATGCAGAAGCTGCCGTCGAGCAAGATCTGGCGACTCCCCGCAAAGAAAGCCGTGTTGCCCGCGACGGAGCCACGGCCGCGCTCACCTGTGAATAGCGCGACGGAGGCTGCACCCGCTAGCAAGATGCCTGAAGCCGAGCATCCCGAGCCGCCCGCCCCCGCTGTGGAACCGTCGCATCGTCGGCACAGAGGGCGCGTGACACTGCTCGTGTGGCTTTGGTGCATCGCGGCCGTCGCGATCTCGTGGCGCCTAGTACATATCCAGATCGTGGATAGCGAAAGGTTCACGGCCCGAGCAGACGGCCAGCAAGTACGACACATAGACCTTCCGGCTCGCAGAGGGAGGATCGTCGACCGGCGCAACGTCGATCTCGCGGTCAGCCTCCCGGCCGCCTCGATCGGCATCAACCCCCACAAGGTACACAGGCCCAGGGAACTGGCGCGCCGGATTTCCGAGATCGCCGGTTTGGCCTACGAGCAGGTGCTGGCCACTGTGTCGCGGCGGACACGCCCATTTTCGTGGGTGGTCCGCAACGTGCCCAGCGATGTTGCCGAACGCATGCACGCATTGGCGCCGGCGGCCATGTCGATCATGGCCGGGACTCGCAGGGCGCATCCGCTCGGCGGCCTCGCCGGCCAGGCCATGGGTCACGTGAACATCGACGAAGTGGGCGCTGCCGGCCTCGAGGCTTTCTACGACGAGGAACTGCGAGGCAACGCCGGATCGATGCTGGCGCTCGTCAACGCGCTCGGCGACCCAGTGCCTCACACCGCGGCGCCGGTCCAGCCGCCGGAGCACGGGTCGACCCTTCGGCTCACCCTCGATGCTGACTACCAGGCGATCGTCGAACACGAACTCACGCTCGCCGTTGAGGATTGCGGGGCCTCGGACGGAACGGCGGTGCTATACGACGCCTCGACGGGTGCCATCCGGGCAGTCGCCAACGTCCCGCTCTACGACCCGACCGACTACGCCGTGACGGAGCCAACGCTCCGCCAGAACCGCACCATCGCCGATCCTTACGAGCCGGGGTCGGTGTTCAAGGTCGTGGCAGTGAGCGCGGCCTTGTCCGAAGGCGTGTTGCACAGCGATCAGCTGATCGACTGCCTGGGTGGAGTCATAGAGGTCGCCGGGCAGAGAATACACGACTCGCATCCGAACGACACGCTCACCGTGCGGGAGGTGATCGCCCAATCGTCGAACGTCGGGACCATCCGAATATCCCAGATGCTAGACTCTCCGACCTTCTATAACTACATACGGCTGTTCGGGTTCGGGGCGGAGACCGGCGTGGACCTACCTGCTGCCGGCGAGACGAAGGGGATTCTTGCACCGACCTCGCAGTGGACGACTCGCAGCCATCCAACCATCGCCATCGGTCAGGAGATAGGCGTCACCACACTCCAGCTTGCAGCCGCATACGGCGCGCTCGCCAACCACGGCTGGCTCATGAAGCCCTACCTCGTCAGTGAAATCAGCGACCGCGCGGGCAATATCGAGCGCCTCATGGAGCCGAGGCGCGTTCGTCGCGTGGTCGAGCCGCGGATCGCCGACGAGATGACAGAGATGCTGTGCGGCGTCGTGGAAGAGGGCACGGGCAAGACCGCGCGTATCGCCGGTCTCAGGGTAGCCGGCAAGACCGGCACCGCTCAGATCGCCAGACGAGATGGCCGCGGGTACGAGGAAGGCCAGTACGTGGCCAGTTTCGTAGGATTCCTGCCCGAGATGCTCCCTCGGCTGATATGCGTTGTGTCGATCGCGCGACCGCAAGGATCCCACTACGGATCGACGGTCGCGGCACCGGTATTCAAACGCATCATGCACAGGATAGTCAACCGGGATGCCGCGATCATGCAACTCTCAGCCGACGCTCCCAGCCAGATGATGCCGCGCCTCACGGGCATGCCCAGTTTCGACGCGATGGTGACTCTCGACAGCCTGGGCGTTCAGGCCCGCTCCGTCGGCAGCGGCGGCGCCGTCGTCGGTCAGTGGCCGCCCGCGTCCGCCAGAATACCGGTAGACGACTCCGTGGAACTCATGCTTGCAGACCAGGATCTGTCGGCAAGGATCGTCCCGGACGTCCGCGGCATGACCGTCAGGGAGGCCCTGAAGGCGCTTGCTTCCCGTGGCATCGGCGCGAGGCTGGCCGGTGGCGGCGTCGTGGTGTCGCAGGATCCATCAGCCGGCAGCGCTCCTCCCGGCGCGGAACCGGTCATCTTGGAGTGTGCCGAGCCGACCCGACCCCACTGGCTGAGGAACGGCACGTGACCTCCATAGGGTGGTCGGTGGCAGAGACGGCCGACGCGATTCAGGAATGCAAGGTCATCGGCGACGGTCAGACCCGCGTGACGTCAATAGCAACCGACTCGCGAGACGTTGCACCCGGCGCCTTGTTCTGCGCACTGCCCGGGACACGTCACGATGGCTCTGAGTTTGCAGCCGACGCCGTCGGCAGAGGTGCCGCAGCCGTTCTGACGCGGACGCCATGCGACGGGATCACCGTGCCGCGGATGGTCGTCTCGGACGTTCGAATCGCGCTCGCCGATATCGCCGCCCTATGGTACGGCTCCCCGGGCGCTCCGGTGCAGCTAGTTGCGGTGACCGGAACCAACGGAAAAACGACAACGGCCGATCTGATAATGACGGTCGCCGATGCCGCTGGACACACCGGCGCATCCCTGGGCACGGCGGGTGCGTTCGTCGGACGGACGGCGATCGACCACGCCTCTGCGCGCCCGACGACGCCCGAGGCCCACGAATTGCGGCAGGTGCTGAACTCGCTGGCCGAGAACGGCGCCACCCTGATCGCGATGGAGGTGTCGTCGCACGCGATGGAACTGGAGCGGGTCCGTGGATTGCGGTTTGCGGCTGCGGCATTCACAAACCTGACCGAGGATCACCTCGATTTCCATGGCGATATGGAGAGCTACTTCCAAGCCAAGAGCAGATTATTCAGCGAGCTGGATGCCGATGCGGCGGCCGCGATCAACGTGGATGACCCGTACGGGCGGCGCCTCGTGGGGCTAAGTCAGGGCAACGTCATCACGTACGGGTCGCATGAGAGCGCCAACGTCCACCCCACGGCACTGCGAACCGCAGGCCGCGTGGGCGGTCTCGTATCCACTCCCGTAGGTGACGTTTCGGTGTCCACGCCGCTCGTCGGTGCGTTTAACGCTCAGAACGTGATGGCGGCCATCGGCGTCGCGGTGGGCCTCGGTATGCCCCCGGACGCCATCGCCGAAGGGCTTGCCGCGTCTACCGCCGTGCCCGGGCGCTTTGAGCCGGTTCTTGCCGGGCAGGATTACTCCGTCATCGTAGACTATGCGCACACACCCGATGCCCTTGAGAACGTGTTGGCTACGGCGAAAGACCTCGGGCGATTGATCTGTGTCGTAGGCTGTGGTGGCGACCGAGACCGAGCCAAGCGCCCCATGATGGCCGAAATAGCGACCAGGCTGTCCGATCTGACCGTGTTCAGTTCCGACAACCCGCGTACTGAGGACCCGGAGCGCATACTCGATGAGATCGTCGCCGGAGCGGCTCCCGGTGCGGCCTACGAACGCATAGAGGACCGGCGCGCGGCCATCGCCCGCGCCATCTCGCAGGCGGGCGCCGGCGACGTCGTAGTGATCGCCGGGAAGGGTGAAGAGCCCTACCAGGAGATCGGCGGCACCAAGTATCCGTTCGACGATCGGGTCGAGGCGCGAAGAGCCATCGAGGTGCACGCAAGAGAGGCGGAGGCGTAGGACCA
>CAZSJP010000234.1:0-7156 GCA_964606675.1 uncultured bacterium | reverse complement strand
GGACCGCGAACACGATCTCGTCCACATCCGCGTCTTCGAGCAGATCGTCACGCACGACCTCAACCTGCCGCGGCTTCGGCATCGTGTTGAGTTCGATGAAGTCGTACACCATCCAACTGCCGTCGTCGAGGCGGACGGTGACCGTGTTCTCGCCCTGCTGGAGCGATTCTGACGGAATCTGGAACGTCAACGTCACCGGCTTGCCCCACGTGCGGAGGTCGTTGTTGATGACCCCTACGCCTTTGGGCGCGCGTTGGCTGGGCAGGTCGAGCCCATTCACTCCCACCGTGACCAGAGGTGGGTTCTCTCGGTGCGTGTCCGCCAACGCGAGGTGGAGGGAACAAGGCTTCGAAGCGGGAGCCCTCAACCTGAAGTGAATCGTGAACGTGTGCACGCGTTTGCCCGCCCAGCCATCCAACGGGCCGGGATGGATGTACGGCCAGTCCCTAGCGCGGCTCTTGCCTACCTTGAACTCGATGGGCTTGGGATAGACTCGCTGGTACTGCCGCCAACGCTCCCGGGTCAGCCCAAACTCCATCGCGCTACCTTCGAGCCATCCGATGCGGAAGATGGGCTTCTCGTCTTCTGTCGCGGCGCAGATGGCAGCGGCCAAGAGGGCGATACCGGTTCCGATGCGTCGTATCGTCATGGTCGGTCGAACTCCTCCTCGAACAGCCGGTAAGCAGTTCTACTCATGCCGAGCTTCTGGTAGACCTCCTGCGCGGGCTTGTTGTCGTCATGGACGTAGAGCCTGACCCCACACACGTCGGGCCTCGCCTTCGCCTCCCCGTCCACGAATCCGCAGAGCGAGCGGAAGATGCCGCGACGTCGGTGATCGGGCCGGACGTACACGCTCTGGATCCACCAGAAGACCCCATTCCGCCAGTCGCTCCACTCGAACGTGATCAGCAGGCTGCCGCACACCTGCCCGGCCTCTTCAGTGACCACGTAAAACCCCTTGCTCGAAACGACCAGCACGGCGCCAACGCCCTTCTCCACCGTACCCGCATCCAGCGACTTCTCCTCCGTCTCGTGAGCCATCGCGACATTGAACTCGACGAGGGCGGAGGCGTCGCGCGGTTCTGCTAGCCGAACGTGGGGTTGCGCGCAGTCTGTCATAGTGGCTCTGGCGACCTGGATTAGAGGACATTGTGGCCGATGCCCCTCGGGTCTCGACACGATCCCGAAGACTCGGGATCTGCTCGACCGGCGGGGGTGAACGCCGGTCGAGTGCTCGGCTTCAGCCGAGCGTATCGAGACCAAGCGTCGCTGCATCATGACTTCACATCGGCAAGTCCACGGCCACGTGACATCATCCCCCTCTCTGGTCTCCCTATTCTGTCCTCTGCTCCATCAGCGGTCAAGGCCCACCGGTCTCACTTCGGCACAGCCCTGCGCCTATGGTAGAATGCTCTCCTGCCTCTTCCACTGCCGAAACACTTCCTCGCTCGCAGCGACAATGCCCGACCGCGAACCAGCAGCCCCGACGCTCGCCGACCTCGAGACTCGTCTGGTCGATACCGCGCTCAGACGCTCGCAGCCGCCCTATGACTCGTCTGTGGACCAGACGGCCGCGAGCGATCCAACCGCGCCGGTAGGCCCCCTGTCGGATCAGCTCGCGAACGTGCAGGAGCTGCTGCGCCATCCACTACCCAATGTCGTGACAACCCGCACGGTGACGATACGGCAGCCGTGCACGCCCGCGCATTGCGGATAGAGGCCAGAGCGGCATACAATTATGCCAGTGACCACCCGACCCAAGGAGGGCAAGCCCGTGCCAGCCGCCAAACCAAACATGATAGTCGTCGTCTCCGACACGCTTCGTACCGCATTCCTCGGATGTTACGGCAACTCGGACATCCGCACTCCGAACATCGACCGTTTCGCCGGCGAGAGCGCTCTGTTCACTCAGGCGTATCCGGAATCGCTACCGACGATTCCGGTGCGCAGAACTCTCCACTCGGGGCGTCGGGCGTACCCGTTCAGGGACTACCGGCCGGTCAGGTGGGACATAGTCTACCTGCCCGGATGGCAGCCGATGTCGAACGATGAGGACACGGTTGCCGAGAACCTCTACGAGGCCGGCTATCACACCGGGTTTGTGAGCGATACGCTGCCGTACTTCGCTCCGGGACTGAACTTCACGCGGGGGTTCGCGCAGTGGGAGTTCATCCGCGGGCAGCAGCAGGACCGATGGAGATCGCCCCATTCGCCCACAGATGCCGATCTCGATGCGCGATACACGCGGCCGTGGGGCAGCGACGACGAGAAAGACATGTATCGACAAGTGCTTGCGAACATGCGGTGGCAGGAGCACGAGGAGGACACGTCGACGGCGCGCACGTTTCAGTGGGCGATGGATTTCGCCACGGACAACCGCAATGTGCCGTTCTACCTGTTCGTCGATTGCTTCGATCCGCACGAGCCGTGGGAGGCGCCGGAGGAGTATTACGAGATGTACCGCCCCGAGGGCTACGACGGAAGCCTCATGCCCTTCGTGCGCTACACGTTTCGAGATGAGTTCTGCACACAGGCCGAACTCGACAACACCGTCGCCCACTACAAGGGACTGGTGACGCTCGTCGACACGTGGTTCGGGAAGCTGGTCGACCGGCTGCGTTCGCTCGGCCTCTACGAGGACTCGGTGCTCGTTCTGCTCAGCGACCATGGCACGAACTTCGCCGACAACCCCGAACTCGTCGTCGGCAAGCCCGCATGGGGACTGTATCCGGGCACGATGCACCTGCCGCTGCTCGTGCATCTGCCAGGCGGCCACGGCGGTGGACAACGACTCGACGGGCTTGTCAGCAACCTCGATGTGCCTGCGACGATGTGCGATGTCGCAGGCGTCTATTCGCCGGACGGCCTGGACGGTCAGTCGCTGAGGCCGATCATCGCAGGCGACGCCACGACCAAGTGGGACTATCTCACCAGCCGGTACGGCAACACCGTTTGGTACCGCGATGGCGAGCGGTGGATATTCTGCAGCGTCCGTGGCGAAGAGCGGCGCGTGTTCCGCCTTGGCGAAGACGACGAGCTGTTGCCAACGTCGGAGCGAGAGGCCGACGAGATGTTCGACGTCGCATGGCAGCGCATCCTCGACGACGCTGGCGGAGAACTGCCCGATTACACCGACTGGAAACGGACCGATGCCGTGGGTCAAAAGGATCGATAGCGCCGAATATTGGCCGGCGCCGGACCCAAACCTTGCCAACAGGGCGGCAATCTCCGATCATCTGACCGAGGAGTAGGGCGCAGGAGCGAGTGAGCACAGGAGGGCGGGCTGATGATTCGGAGAATCCTCGTGGCGCTCGACGGCTCGGACTTCGGCCGGTCGGCGGGAAAATACGCGGCTCACCTCGGCGTCAGAGCCAGAGCCGGGGTCGACGCGCTGACGGTTATCGACGTCAGACCACTCGAAGGACCGATGCTTCGGGATTTCACCGCGCATCTGGGCCTCGAGCCGTTCGAGACCTACACGCAGGCCTTGCGCGAGGTGATGCAGTCGCGGGCGAACGACGTGCTCGAGCAGTTCCGGCACGACGCATCGGACGCCGGGCTCGGCGAAGACTGCATCTCACCGGTGTCGGAAGTCGGCATGATCGCCGACACCATATGTCGTCACGCAGCCGCCGTCGACGTCGCCATCGTCGGCCAGCATGGCGAACGCCCCGGAGTCACCGGCGGCCTGCTCGGCTCGACGAGCGAGCAGATTGTCCGTCGGACGTCGCGACACGTGATGGTGTGCCCGGCCCAGTTCCGACCAATCGAGCATCCGATGGTGACCTACGACTCCAGCCTTTCGGGCGAAACCGCATTGCACGCCGCGGCGGATTTCGCGGGCCAGATGGGCACAGATCTGACGGTGCTGGTCGTGGTTGACGCCGAGCAGACGGCCGAAGTTGCACGGGACGTCAGCGCCAGAGCTGAGGCCTACCTTGCGCATGCCAAGGCACCACACTGCGTCGAGACCGTCGAAGGGCACGCCGAAGAACGGATAGTCGCGTATGCCGAGGAGAACGGGCGCGATCTCATCGTGATGGGAGCATTCGGTCAGAGCAGGATTCGAGAGCTGATCGTTGGCTCGACCACGGCCTCGGTCATGCGCACCAGCCCGGTGCCGGTGATGCTCGTCCGGAAGTAACTCCAGCACGAGGCGTCAACGTGAACCAGCAGGACATGCAGACCAACTACAGTCTTGCACTGGAACTTGCTCGCCAGACAGCGGCGCAACATCTGGGCGCGCACGTGCGCGGAGACGATTCCGACGAATCGCTCGACGACCTTGCACAGTCCATCGTCGGCACCGAGAGCGTCGTGCGTCTGATCATGAGCGTTCCCTTCGACGAGGAAGCCTTCGAGCCGGCTTTCGTCGAGGCCGCCGACGAGGTCGGGCGCCTGTTCTTCCCGGACGTTCAGAAGCGGTTCATCACGTCGGTTGAGATCCTGCCCGAGGGCGCCCTCGTCCAGCCCGAACCGGACCGCGCACAGGAGCCCGAGCGGCAATCGTCGGGCGCAGCCGAAGCGCTCCCCGGCGATCTTCAGGACTACTTCGGCGTGCTTGCCGAGAATGCTGGGGTCGAGAGCCTGACGTCGCGCCTCTGGAACGAGACCAGCACCGACGTGCTGGCGGGTCGTCTCGTTCGCCTGCGACGGCATTTCCCCGACGGGAACATCGGGGAAGGCAGCCACGTCGACCCCAACTCGGACCTCTCGGAGAGCACCATACTCACCTGCGCTTGCCGAGTCGCCGCGGGCGTGACATTCGCCTTTCCATGGGGGTTCTTCGCCAGGCAGACCGAAGAACGGGCCCGCATCGCCACACGCTATCTGGTTGAGCGGGAGATTCGCCGCGCTCCGGAGGATCTGGTGGATGAAGGACCGCTGCCATTGGTGGCGCTCGGGCTGGGGCCTGCTATCAGGAGGTGTGGCGGCTCGACGAACCGACTGCTCGCGCTGGCGTTCCCGGACGACGTCCGCCCCTGGATGTCGAGCCACGTTCCGCCCGGCTTCTGGGACGACGCCGACAACCGCCGCCGCGGCGTCCGGTGGCTCATCGAAGATCGACTCGGGCACTCGGCGACGACGCTGCCGACAGCCGTTCACGAAGGCCGGGTGACGAAGCGGGATTTCGCCGACGCAGGGCTGACATGGCTGCTGAAGAACGTGTACGGCTGGTCGGTGTCCGATGCTCTCGCCGAGGCCTACACGGGCCTCGAACCATGGGAGCGCGCTCGCCGCGTGTCAACCGACTTCTGGAGAGGCGAAAGCGGCCCCGAGCACGCAGCAGAGGCGATACGATGGGCCGTCTCGCGTGCCGGCCTGACTGTCGACGACCTGCGCGACCCGAACGTTTCTCGTCGCCTGAAGGCGGCGTTGCGAACATGGCACCTGACCGCCGCACTCGGCATCGGGTTCGGCGGCGACGTAGCGAGTGCGCTCGACGCCGCGTTCCCCGGCCAGTTCCGCCCGTGGGAGATCGTCCATCTGCCGCGAGACACATGGCGAGACGCGGCCCTGAGAGCAGACGCGGTGGGCTGGCTGCTTGGAAAGCTCGACATCACGCCGGCGGAGGTGCCGCAAGCAATCGCGGCCGGGAGGCTGACGCCCGATACATTCAAGGATGCCGGCCTAGACGGAGTGTTACGGATCGTCGGGAGCGTCTGGCGGGCCGTCGATGACGCCATGCCGGGGCGATACGAGCGCTGGGAGCTTGGCACGGTCCCGAAGAGCCACTGGCGCAATCGCAAGAACGTTCGCGACGCGGTGCTGTGGGCAATGAACCGCCTCGACGTCGACGAATCGAGCCTGGCCGAAGCGATCGACGACGGGAGCCTGAGCGCAAGCGGTCTGGTGAACGCGGGCCTCGGCACGTTGGTCATGGGCGTGTTTCTTGGCGACGTGAGCGCCCTGTGTCAGGTGGCCGACGTGCTGCCGACCGAGAAGCGAGTACCGCTGAGCCGATTCTACAGACGGAGCATGCTCGACCGCGATGGGCGGCGGATGGCTTGGCGAGAGCGCACGGAGAGAGACGCCGACACCGGGCACGACAAGGAATTGGAGCGCTCGCTGCGCGTCTCCAGGTCAATCCGAAGACAACGCAGGCGAGCGCTCTGAGCCACGACCCCCGTGTACGTCGCGGCAGGGAAACATCAGTGGGCGAACCGGGCGAGCGAGTCGCCGACTTCGGCCCGGCTCAGCGCCGACTGTGCGGTCGAGCCGTCCAGGTACGGCCTGACGCCATTCTCCCGGAGCAGCACCTTCAGCAGCTTGACGATCTCCTTACGATCGCAGCCCAGTTGCGCCGTGTCGAACGCCTCGGCCAGCTTGTCCGCGATCCGCCGCAACGCCTGGGTTATGCGATAGTCGATGTCGTGCCTCTTGCGCACCGGCCCGCCGTCGGCAGCCGCGGAAGCGTTGGCGATGTCGGCCAGCGAATAGCCGTGGTCGAACGCGAGGACTAGCAGGCCGACCACCTCCGCCGTCAGTTCTTCCATCGTGCATCGTATGCAATCGGCTACCCGCGATGCTTCCCGAAGGATGCACGCTTGTTCGGCAACCTCGTCGGGCAGCGGCGACGTGTCGCGAGCCAGGTGGTCCAGAGCGGACCCCTCGCCGTCCGCCGCCGGACAGTCCAACGACATCACCGGCGCGATCTCGGCCTGATTGCCGCGGATCCGCTCGTAGACACGCGGGCTATGCTCGTGCAACTGGTCCATCATCTCGTCGGCGACTGACTCGGGTACCCCGAGTTCGCCGGCAATCCACTCGGGCTCCCGGCCCCACACCAGGCGCTGGAACACCTGCGCGTGCAACGACGACAACTGCTGAATCAGCTTCGGCAAGCGTGTGTCAGCGCGGCTGCGACCCCTCGGTGTTCGCATCAGGTAGGCCTTGACGATCTGCCGGCGGTCGCTCACGAGCCCGCGTATCCACGTCCGGAGCTGGCACGTGCCGCGGTAGCATCGCATGCTGTCGCGGACCCGTTCGGCCATGGTCAGGTAGAGGCCCATTTCGACGTCTTCCACCGACTCGTACGGCTCCCTGCGGCAGCTCTGTGCCAACTTCCTCGCTTCGGTCCGAATGAGCGGCGTGTATCGACGCAGCACCTCCGGCCACGCGCGCTCCGACCCGCCCTTTATCGCTTCGACCAGTT
>CAZSJP010000233.1:0-7175 GCA_964606675.1 uncultured bacterium | reverse complement strand
ACGTCCATCGAGACATCGATGCGCGCCATGATTCCATACGAGGATGTATCGGTGCCGGGGACCCGAGCTGAGCGCGTTTCGTTGATCGCGCGGATCGCCACGACGTTCAGTGTGTCGCCAATAAACCACTGGTCATTCAGTATCGGGGTAGACTTGGCCTGCTGCCAGTCGACTTGCCGATCCTGGTCGCTTGCATTCGTGACGCCACCGTTCACATACACCGAGTAGTCGTCGTCCGCCGTTATCGTGATCGAGGTGTTGCGGATCACCGGGCGCGGGCGCTCCCTCATCCGGATCGAGTCCGGCAAGTCGCCCCAGCGAGGCGGCAACGCGACCTTGTAACGCAAGTAGACAGTGTCGGCCCTCGTTGGCGCCCATATGTCGCGCATGTTCTCGTTTGCGGCCGGGAAGCCGGCGATTGCCACCTTCGCCGGTTCGGCCTGCGTTTCCGGGGCTGCTGCGACTCCGCCCAGCGAATCCAGTCTCGCAGGCGCGGCCCCCGTGGAATCCGTTGCCGCAAGCAGGGCACCCGTCGAATCCGTTGCCGCGCCACCGAGGGAGTCCGCCGATGCCACCGCGGTCGAGTCGACAGCGACGCCGAGGCTATCGTGCATGACCGCCGCCGGTGCCGCTCCGGAGTCCGGGGCGACAGCCGTTTCCACTTCCGCCGGCGCCTCATCTGCATGGAGTATGCGCTCGAACGAGGTCGGCTTGACGTAGCTCGGCGGGACGAAGCCCGGAGCTATGCCACGCATCTTGCCGGGCAGAGCCGGATCCCACGTGCTGTCGGCAAACGCCATCTGCCGCCACGCGTCAGGCTTGTTCTTGTCGATACGCGTCGCGTACCGCCAGAGGCCCGTGGAGTCCTCCGTCGCGAACGTGAAGGTCATCGGTACGGTGATAACGCCGAACGTCGGGTCAAGCTGCCGCAGGCGACTCACAGCCCGTTTGACGGTCGGGTGCTCATGGCTAACGGCGAAGAGCGAGTCGCGCCCCTCGTAGACGTGGAGATAGTGCTTTATGGTGGTTGCCTTGAAGGAGTCGGAAACCGAAGCGTACGAGTTCACGATCTTGTTGATCAGGATGAATGCCGGGCCGCCCTCGCCACCTTCCGCGGAGTCTCTCTGCGCCTCGTACGACCGCCGATGCTCCAACAGGTCGACGTAGAGAGTATCGAGTCGCTCCGCGGCTCGCATCGCATAGGCGAGGGCGCTGTCTCGGACGGCACGCTTGTCGGCCTCGGCATAGTTCACCGAGTCGCCGAAGACGATGTCGTGGTCCAACGATTCGATCGCGTTATCGACCACTCGAACGACTGTGATGCGGTAGAGCTGGGCATCCACTGACTTGCCGCCAAACCCGCGCACCGACTCGCCGGCAGACTCGACGGTTCCACGGAACGACTCCATGTACCGCTCCTGCAATCGCTGCCGTCGGCTCTTGTATCGCTCGATCCCGCGTTTGTATCTGCTGGCGGCACTTACGAGCGCTTGTTGAGCCGCCTTCATCGCTGCGATACTGGCCTTGAAACCATCGAGCTGCTGCCGCGTCCACGTCCTCGGCGCTCCGGGCGGACGGACCGGCATCACGACTCTTGCCTTGAGCGCGTCGAAATCCGGCTGCGTCGGCGGGCTACCGGCGGCCGATAGATCGAGTTTCGGGAGATTGGTGATGATGGCGCTCACCTCGGCGGCCTTGTTGTCAAGCTCGATGATCTCGTGGTGCAGGCCCGTCAGCGCGTCTTCCGCCACCTGCTTGAAGTAGATGCTGCGTGCTGCATATACGTGCCTCAGTCGTCCTCGGTTGTAGAGGACCCATTTCTCGCCGAGAGCCGCACCATCCCGAATGATCTTCTGGAAATATGGTACCGACGCGGTCGTATCGTCGGGCGCCTTCCCGTACAGCGACGGCTTCACCGCGACATCGAAAATATTCTGCTTGTCGCCGTATAGTAGGCGAGGAGTCTCGTCGTAGCGGGTTCGGTTCGCCTGCTCCAGTTGTTTCCAGGCCCTCTCAAACTGTAATGGCGTCTCTGTCTGCGCCTTGATGACAAGCTGATCGGCCTCGTAGCTGATCGTGTTGAGCAGCAGACTGTCCACCACCTGTGGTATCGACTCCAATCTCGCACGTGCCCGATCAAGCCAGTAGAGGTGCACGCGCCGCATGGCCGGGTCGGGGTCGCTGAATGCAGCGGTGTCCACCGACGCCTTGTTGGCCTCGTAGAAGTCGATCATGGTTTTGCGGTATGCCTTGGCGGCCAGGCTATCCAGCATGAACTGAGCGATCGCGTTGATCGTACGAGCCGTCTCTATTTCTTGGTACGTGATCGCCGTATCCGGGCGCGGCTGGTGCAGATAGTGCAGCGCGAAATCCTCGAACAGGTAACCACGCTTGTATAGAGCCTCGAAGGTCGTCGGCGGATACGGGTATGCGGCGGTCTTCTGGTAGATCGCCTGAGTCGTCGCCAGCCGAGTGAACTTCTTGGTGCTGTCCTCGGTGAAGTTCGGCGAGTTCTCAAGCTTGATTTCGTGATATCTGGCGCTGTCGAACTTCGCGACCTCTACGATCGACTGGAGCGCGTGCTTCAGATCGCCGGCGCCGTGGTCTGGCTCAGACCCTCCCCCTGCGACTGCCGCAAGCGAATCGTGCAGCATATACGCTCTTTCGAGCCGTTGCCGCGCATTGGCTGTGTGTTCAGGTATCTTACCCACATCGCCGTCTTCAACGGCTTCGTCGAGAAGGTTCAAGTGGCTCCGACCGATCCTGTAGTTCGCTTCGATGGATCGATACGACCCCGGGTACGAGTTGATGAACGTCTCGAATTCCGCCAACTGCTGCGTGCGCTGCCCGGCCAGGCCTCGGAACTCCGTGATGTCCCACTGGTACGTCCCGGAGTTCGGGTCCTCCGGATAGTACTCGATGAACTGCCGCCGCACGCGGATCGCGCTGCTGTAGTCTTGCAGCAACTGGTACGTCGCCGCAAGGTTGTTCATGTACATCTTGCGGTCCGGATGGTCGGGCTCGGCAGCGAGAATGCGCTCCTGCGCGTCGGCCGCGTGCCGGTAGTCCTTCATCTCGTTGTAGATGAAAGCCGCGTTCTGCAGCGCGTCGAGCGCCTTGGCTCCCGTCTCCGGGTTGTTGAAGTCGGGGTAGGTATAGTAGAACCGCTCGTAAGTCAGAGCCGCGCGCGATTTCATGTCCGCCTGTTCGAACAACTCCGCGGCGATGTTCATCGCCGTGGGGGCTTCTCGGTGATCCGGGTTCTTGACCGCCACTTCCTCGCACGCGAATGCCGCCGCCTCGAATCGACCGCTGTCCTTCAGAGTCATCGCGTGGTTCCAACCGGCGTTGAAGATAAAGTCCTTCGCAGCCTGCTGTTTGGCCGGCCCCACGTCGGCCGCCGCCATGCGATACGCCCAGTCTTTCTGAACGGCGTAATCGCCCAGGTCTTCGTAGCTATCCATGATCTGCTCATACGCCTCGGCGCGTTCGCCCTGGGTCAGGTCCGGTCGCCTGAGCGCTCTCTGCCAGACAACGACTCTCGACCGATGGTCTTCGGCATCTCGGAAGCGACCGGCGACGTCGAACAGGTAGTTCTTGGCGTTGGCCCCGTCCGGGAACAGCTCCAGGTAGTTCTCGTAGGCGAGGATCAGCTTGCGAGACGCGGGCGTCAGCTTGGGGTTGCGCTCAAGCTCCTCGGTGGTGAACTGCGCCGAGGCGTTCGCCGCAAGGCAGCAGGAAATGGCAGCCGCAGCGACGAGGATGGGTGCCAACCTGCCAAATATGGTGTTCCTGGGTCTCATCCGGATACCACTTCGAAAGCTCATCCCCACAATCGCCATTCCCTATTCGTCGGTCGTCGGCGGCTCACCCTCGGGCGTGCCGCCTTGCTGTGCCGCCTGTTCGTTCTCCAGAAGCTGCTGGGCCACGGCTATCGCCTCGATGGCGGCGTCCTCTCTGTGATCCTCGAGCGGCGCTTTCGTGATGCGCATGAACTCGTTGTACGCTCTCTCGTGATCGCCGAGATCGCGCAATTCCGTCGCGACCCTCCAGTTCAGCTCATAGGCCTGCGGCCGCTCGGGGTAGGTGCGGAAATACGTCACGAAGTACTCAAGCGCATTCCTCGTGCCCTCGCGATCGCCCGAATTGCGCGCCATCGCGTACAATTGCGTTACAGCAAGTTCCAGGTACGCCGCAGCCGAGTCGTCCGCGGCTCTCAGCTGGGCCGGGCCGACCTGCGCGCTCTTGGCCCACTCGCCATCGCGATTGAACCGTACGAAGTAGTCGATCTTCTTCGTCAGGAATATCGCGAGACGAGCTGCGTCGTCCTGAGCCAGGAAAGTCGAGTTGTCGATGATCTGCTGCTGTATTTGCGGGCCATCGACGTACTTCGGGTACCTCGATAGCAGGGAGTCGTACGCCGTCAGCGCCGCGACGAGGTCCGGCGCTTCGTCCGAGGTGCCGTACCGGTCGTTCATCGCGTCGCCGACCTGTCGCAGCAGATCGGCACCGAACGGCGCGTTACTGACCGCATCGACGAGCCCGACGGCCGTCTCAACAGGAGGCGGCGGCGGCCGGAACCCACCAGCCACGTACTGATCGCTTCTGGTGATGATCTTCGTCATGAACTCGACGGCTAGGTCCTTCGAGTAGACCCCCATGCTCGAGTGCGGTTGCGGCGATATGCCGGGGATCTGCTCGGCGTCGAACGCGTCCAATTCCCGCGTTGCCCAGGCAAGATACGCCAGTGCATCGCTGAACTGGCCATTCTTCTTCTTCTCGTCCTTCGTCTCCAGATGGGCGTTCCAGTAGCTGATCTCCGCCAGCGCCCTCAGCGCATCTCGGTACCTGGGATAGTACCAATGCGTCTTCACCAGGGCGTTCAGGTATACGGCCGCCGTGTCGCGCTGTCCGAGAACCGAGTAGTGGTTGCCAAGAACCGACAACGCCGCAGGCACGTTCACGGTGTCTTCCGGGAACTCGGTTATGATCCGCGCGAAGTAGCCTTTCGCCGAGTCCGCATGGATACCCTCTAGTGCGGCCAATCGCCGCGATTCTTCTTTCCTTCCCAACCGGCTCTCGCTCTTCTTGCTCTTCCGAAAGCCGCCTGCGAGGGTCACGTGGTACGTGCCGAGCTTGTAGAGCGAGAACGGAATCAGGCTCCGATTACTCTCCGCATGGACGATGTCTCTGTAGAGCTGGGTCGCAGCCGACGGCCTCGGTTGCGGCGAGTTCGGCATGACCGGAACGAGCTTGAGAAAGTAGCGATTCAGCTCGGCCGCCCACCGCCGGGTGGCTCTTCCCAGCTCGGCCTCTTCCTCGTCGGAGTAGAGCTGCGCCAATATGAACTTCGCGTCCACCACTTCCGGGCGGTCGGGATACCGCTCGACATACTCCTCCAGTGTCGCGATCTCTCGTCCGCGTTCGCTCTCGACCACCTCTAAGAGATCGCGGCTGGCCGAATCCAGATGGGCGAGCCGCGTCTTCAGATGGTCTCGGATGCCTTCCTCCATTGTTCGGAGCAGGTCGAGCCGCGTATCGAGGTAGTCCTGGCGCGTCAGCAATCCTATGCGGGGCCGTGTTCCGGCCAACTCGGCCCGCACGAGTTGCTCCTCTATGGCCATCATCCGCACGAGGCGATTCAGCGAGTCGGCCCTGGCGACAATCTCCGGGTCGGTGATGTCCGTTGTGAGAATCTGATCGACTACTATGGAATCGCCCGGCACGACCTGTGGCAGTGGCGGCGGCGGCACCCTCGGCTCCGCCTCGCGGATCGGTGGCAACGGCTTGGCCTTGCCGTCGTCCGGCCCCGCGTCCAGCCCAAGGGCCTCCATGAAGGCACCGCCGTCTCCCACGCCCATTGAGGCGGGTGCAAGCGGCAGCATCCCAGAGGTGTCGGGTATGGCGAACTCATCGCCCGCGTCGGAGGGCTCGTCCTCCGATGCCGGCGCTTGCGCCAACGCGGGCGCCGACAGACAGAGCAGAGCCGCAACCGTCAGGGCGGCGCCCAGATCGCGTAACTTCATTGCGACTCCGTGATAAGCGTGCGAATGCGCTTCGTCGCGTTCTGCAATCGCGTCATCTCTTCTCTGCGGCGCTCGTTCTCTTCGAATATGCGCTTTGCGTACGCGAACTCGGCGTACACGGCCCAGTCCTCGTACACCGCCGACTTCGCGAGCGACCCCGCGGGCTGAATCCCGCTCAGCCATCTATCGACCTGATCTTTGCGATCGTGGTAAGAGACCTCCGGCAGATCACGTGCCCCGGTCAGGGCCTGCGCCGCCCTGCGGCGTATGTCGCTGGCTCGCTGGCGCAGGCTGTTGAGTTCAGCTCGCTCATATGCAACTCTCTGCAGAGCAACGTCCACGCTGTCAAGCCGCCCGAGAGCATACTCCCGAAGATAGTACTCGACGCGTTCGATGTGCGCGCGAACGTCGAGAAGGTGATCCTGTTCGGCCCGCACGTCGAGGTGCAGCTTCTCATCCTGGCGCTCCAACGCGAGGACGCCTGCCAGCCTGAAAGAGTCGCTGATGCGCTGCAGGTCGCGCGCTATCTGCCCACGCATGGCCCGTCGCTCTTCGAGGCTCACACTGGCGTTCATGCGCGTCATTTCGCTTACCGACGCGTCATATAGCCCTTCCTGAGAAAGAACATAGCTCTTGAGGGCCATCGCTTCAAGAGCCGCGGACGGCTTGAGAGGGAACCGACGGGCAGTTCGCAGCGAAGTGCGCGCCGCCAGGAAGTTCCTTTGCTCCATGAGCGCCCAGGCGCGCGCGATGAGCGCATCGGGATACCATGCGGAAGTCGCCGGCACGGCACCGAACGCGGCAGCAGCATTTCCCCATTGCTCGGCCTCGAAGTAGGCGTATCCGAGCGCCATCAGCACACGGGCCGTCAGCTTCCCATCCCGGTCGATGCCTCGCATACGAACTGCAAGGTCCTCGAGATCGCGTACTACTCGCTCCTCGCGCTCTCGCCCCTTGTTCATGTCGGCAAGGGCGGCTGGGTCGACGTCGCCGCGGGCAACGAGGAACGCGACTCGCATGTTCGACGCAGCTTCATCCTCGCTCGTGGCCTCGGTCGGCGAGGCGCTCTGTTCAAGGAGCGCATCCAGGCTCTCCAACGATCCCACGTCGTCCAAGTCCACGTCGACAGCCGGTATAACCGTCGACTCC
>CAZSJP010000232.1:262-7176 GCA_964606675.1 uncultured bacterium | reverse complement strand
CTGGCGCTACACCAGGTCGTTCAGGACTACGACAGGGAACTCGAACTGGCGAACGCGGAGCGCATCAGTTACCATGTCGCCTGGGCCGACGAGGAACTGATTTTCGGACGCATGAGCCGGGCGTTTCACAATCAGGGCCTCCTTTTCGCCCATTCACGCTATCTCACCATCACGGACGATATGTCGCAGGCCGCGCGTGCCCTGCGACAGGCCTCGCGCTGGGACGGCATTCGCCCCGCGCTTGACCGGGTGGACTTGCTGGTCCAGCCCGGGCGTGAGGCCCCCATGACGGAACTGGCGGGCGCTCTGGATCACCTGGAGGAACAGGCGCTGCGCCATCACCGGGCTCTGGCGCAGAAGGCACTGCATAGGCGGCGCGGACAAGTCGAGACTGCCACGCCCGATTCCGATGCGGAGCGTGTCGCCGAGGCCGAGGTGCGGGAGGTGATGTCGGTCGGCGAGGCAGTGATCGGCGCAGCCGGCGAGCTCCGCCGGCGAATGCTCGAGGCGCCGCACCGCAGGGCGGCCTACGTCATTATGAACCAGCGGATATTCCCGCCGGAATCCCACATATTGGCCAAGATAAACCAGGGCTACGAGCCGTACCCGGGCAAGATACCCAGCCTGAGACAGCTCGCATCGCTGGCTGCAGACCGGATCTATGCCTCTCCGGACTATGTCTGGCTGGAACACGCTACGCACTGGATCGAAGCAATCCCGCTCTTCATCAAGGAGCGGATCCACGTAGTCAACGGGCAGGAGACGACCGAGACAGTCATCGACCAGGCCGGGATGGAGGAGTCCTTCCGAGAGCTCATGGCGGAGCCCTGGTCGAGAAATCTGCGAGCTACCGAGCTAAGCGGCTACTGCGCTCTGGCGCGTGCCTTCATTCTCGAGGCCGACGTCTCAACTGCCGACCTTCGTCGCGAAGCGGACCTCTCCCGGGCACGCAGGATGCTGAGGGAAGGTCGGAAGGGCGAAGCGGCTCGACTGGCCGCCGCTGTGAGTCTGGCAGCCGACGCTTGTGCGTACACCGTGAGCGAGCAATGCGAACTCCGACCTGACAACGACCGACTCGATTGTCTGCGGGAGGTCCTGCTCGACGGAGAAGTGGACCACGCATTGTGGGGTTCGGTCCGGTCGGGCCTGGAGGCAACCGGTGACTGGGTTGTCGCTCTCGACGGCGCGCTGGCTAACGCAACTCCGGATGCGAGAACAGCGTTCGAAGCCGCGCTGGCAGAGATAGAACCACGTGCCGAACTGCCGCGCAGGCCGCTCCCGGCGCTCCATGTACTGACGACGCAATCCGCCAACATGACCGACGGCTATGTTCGAAGCTGGATAGAAGAGGGAATGGCGCTGGCCAACGTCGTGCGAAACCAAGGGCTGGAAGATGCCGTCGGCGAACGCCAGGCGTCTTATGCGCGCGAGATAGCGAAGCTCGGCGAGGCGGTCATTGGCGAATTGGGGATCACGATCGAGATCGACACAGTCGCGGCCAGTGAGCAGATATCGCGGCCGGCTGCGGTGTCGAGAGTCATTGGCGCCAATCCGCTGGTGCAGGAGCAGATTGGGCTCCTCGGCGTCCTGAGAGAGGTATGCGATGCAACCAGCCCCGACGCATCGGTCGACCCGGCGGCCGTTGACGACGTCATACGGGATTGCGCCGGTGAGCTTGAGCAGCAGGCCATCGACGCCGTCGTCGCGCGGAATGCCCAGGACATAGAGCAAAGAGCGTCAGCGTTGGCCGGCAAGGACGCCCCAAGCGACCTCGACGCGATTCGGCGCGGCATTATCCACGACAATCCTGACTACGAGGCCGATCTCAGAACGTTCGTACGATTCGCCGCGCGGGAGCGGCTGTTGCAAAGGCTCGACGAGCGGGATCCGGATAGCAAGCTTGTGGGAAGGCGGTCGACCTGGCTTCGCCGACACCAGAGGCTGGCCCGGACTACGGCCAGCAAGGAAGTTCTGCTGGAAACGGGCTTGAACCACCTGACGCTCGACCCGCGGTACTACTACCGGGCGACAGGCGGCTCGAAGCGGTATCACCTGTTGTACACGCCCAGCCGCGTCGATCTAGGGCCGCGCGAGCGCGAGTCCGTGGAGACCTGGGCGCAGTGGGTCGGAGGCTGCGATCTCCAGGCAGCGCGAGCCGGCAAGCGGATATACAGCCTGATAAACAAGTCGGTGAAGCGTTTCGACAGCCTGTCCGAGCCGGAAGTGCTCAAGACGGGGGAGAACGCGTCGATGGCGTCGCACCTTGCTTACTCTAACGCTTTGGCGCTGATGGTTGACGCCACTGGGCGCGGCGACGTTGAAGAGCTTGGCGACCAGATGAGCTTGCGGGAAGACAGGACGATCCATGCGGCTGGCGAGGGCTATGGCGGGTACTGTGTCCCCAAGGACGGGCTGTTCCTCGAGTTCGTGCTGACGCTGTCGGAGCGCGTCAAGCTGCAGCAGTTGGGCATTGAAGACAAGGACCACGCCGCCGTGTCCAGGTTGGCGTACCAGGTCCTGCTGAAGCGCGACGAGTTCCCGACCGAACTTGCGTGGGAGGCATGGGCGGAAAGAACGCTCGCCGACAACGAGGCCATGCGAGAGGTTTTTGGGGTACGTACGAAGTCGGGGCCCGAAGGCGAAACTGTGCAAGTCCCTGTCTTCCAATTGACTCGACTTGCTACCGTTCTGGACCGTCTCGGTCAGCCTCCTCTCAGGGAGCACAGAGCGGTCGTCAGGAGCCTGGCGGCACGCTGGGGCATTCACACTATGATCGCCGGCGGCGAGCACGTGAACCGATTCATGCCGTTCTACAAGGTCTGGATGACGTACGACGCGCTCAACCAAGCGCGGCGGAACGACGACGGCGTCGCCGCCCCGGAAGACGCCGTCATCGTGCTTAGTGCCGAGTACAAACCCGACACCCAGGACGGTCGGTTCTCCGTCGGGATGCGCAAATACGAGATCTACGCCAAGACCGGTGATCACCTCAGGTACAGTCTCGGCGCCGAGGCCGGCACACTCGCGAAGGTGATGATCGACGGGTGGGGCGCCACCGTCGAGGCAAGAGGCGCGGACGACCCAGGCCTGAAGCAACTGGCCGCCCAATGGGACCTGGATGCCGGCGATGCCGACGTCAGGTCGAAGCTGGAGGCACTCTTCGCCGGCTTCCCGTCGCCACGAGAGTTGCGCCTCGTAAGCACCATGGGCCTGGCCACACAGGACGTGCTTCGCTACCACAGCGACACGACGATAGAACGCATCGCAGACAAGCTCAAGGAGCGGCTCTATGCGCTGGGTCTGGACGATGCAGACATAGAGGCCAACATGGCCACATTCGGACCGCGCCTCGATCGCTGGGCGAAGCTGGGCGACAACCCGGAGGCGGCCGACCTCATCGCCGACCTTGACGGCGGCGTCCACGCACTGGCATTGGCGGTTCTGGGGCCCGAGCGCTCGTACGAACGAGCGTTGCAGGGCGCCGACGTGTTCGATGTAGGGATCGCTCACAGCGAGGTCGTGGCGCTCCTGGAGCAGCCTGCAAAGGTGCGGGACCTGATGCGCTTCGGCCATCCGAGCAGCGCCCTCATCATCGTGGACGGCGGCTCCGGGGCGCGCCGGAGAGCTATGTCGCGGCGCGATGTGATGCGCTGGTTCGCCGTCGGCGACCAGGTTGGCAGACGGTCGATCTACCGGGCGGTTGGCCTGGGCGAGGAGACCATCGAGGCGTGGCGCGTAAGGATGCGGTCGGAGCGTGACCGGGCGGAGGACTTCCGCCGATGCTACGTCGCCGGGGAAGCTGTCGCCGTCGAGAGCATGTTCGGCTCGCTCGTCGCCGTAGTACGCGACGAGCAAGAAGCGTTGCTCACCCTTGAGGAGGAAGAGCGACTGACTCGTTTCCGCCGGGACTCGGCCACCGATCACGCCGTGGCGCGCCTGCTCACCGAGGTCGCGCGGATGAAACGTCCGGACGAGCTGACGTTCCCGCACTGGCTTGCCATTGGTGCTGCATATGCCATGGAGGGTAGTACGGAACCGGAACTGATAGCGGCGGAAGAGGAGTTCGCCACAGCCCACAAAGCGTTGTACGGCAACGAGTTCTATACAGATGCCGACCGGACACTGACGCGTCGCATCGTTACGTTGCGACAGAGGACTCAGATTGCCGCGTTCAGGCAGGAAGGTGGCGTAGAGAGTTCCAACAAGGCGACCGAGGAAGACGAGACCGTAGCTCTCAACACGCGGAGCCAGCTTGCCGAGAGAGCACGTCGCATGATTTCGCTCGGAGAGCGGGCCGCGTCGTTCGAGGAGGCGTGGAAGGTGGACCGCACTCGCGAGTGGCCGCCGTCCCGGATCACAGCCGCTGCGCGCGATGCATTCGGCGCACCAGAGGAGTTCGCGTCCGACGAAGCGTTCGGTAGAGCACTGTCGCTGGTCAGAACGCTCGCAGAGAGTCTGGTCGCGCAGATGCCCGACGTCGACGGCGCCGACGAGATTGCACGCCGGTTCACGGCGCTGCTGGATGGCCGGGAACTCGACCCGGAAGCCGTGCGCGCAGTGTGTGGCGGGTACGAGGACATAGGCGCCGTAGGCCGCCTCGCCCAGTGTGTGGAAGAAGTTGCTCGTCGCGGTTCCTGGACAGACGACAGGCGACTGGCGATGCTCGACGACGTGGCCACTCTGGCGGAGTTCGTGGACATAGCTCGCGCAGTCGATGCCACGTTGCCGTACCGACAGCTGGAGCCGGACGAGGTCGATACGAACGCCCTGTGGCGGAATCTTGCCAGCTTCTTCGCGGAGACACTCAACGATCACTTCTACGAGTATCGCCCGTGGGCGTATTCCCGCGGAATCGGGTTCGATGAATTCCGGGCCGACGCGCTCTACGAACTGGCGGACCGGCACCATCGATGGCTCTACGGGTACCTGCGCAATCTCATCCTCGAACGCACGGAGACGCGGCACCTCTCGCGGGAGGATCAGGTGTCCCTGTTGGGAAGCCTCGGCGACGATGTGTCGGTACCGATAGGTGGCGGCGGACGCACAGACGGCGAAAGGCGCTGGCGGGTGTACAACCAGATGCGCGAGATCGCGTTCATCAGGAACGACGCCTTCCCACTGCCGACCGTTTTCACCGAGTTCGATCCATCGCTGATCGATGCCGAGCAGCGGGTCAACCTTGTGGCGTTGTACCCCGTGGGGCGTACCCACATCTCACGGTTGCTTGCCGAAGGACCGACGCTGGCGCGCGAGCTTGTCTCGGACGGTAGGCCCGGAGCCAACGTTCTTCTAACCCGCTTCGGCGAAGTGGACGGGGATCGGTTCGTTGTCAACGACGCGCATCTCTACGCGGATCGCGAGACCTACATTGCCGCACTGAGACGGCACCACGGACTGGGACACGCCGAGGCAGAGGCGGCCGCCGACAGGGATGTGGGGCCGAAGGGTGTCCGCATAGCGGCTCGGTTCTCGGCACCGGTGACCGCGGCTCTCGTGCTGCCATTCCATGGCAATCCCGTGTACGACGACGGGGACATTGAGCGCCTCGGCCTCCCGTATGGAGTCCAGTCACGGATTCACACGTGGACAACATACGACAAGGCGAAGTACCCAGAGATATTCGGTCCAGACACAGGCGTCCAGATCCCGGACGAGGTCGACTGGTTGCACGAGTGGACCGACCGCTCCGACCGGGATACGGCTCTGGAACAGATCATAGCGGGGCGTCTGGATGGGTCCTATGGAGGACTGGAGGCGTTTGCCAGGCGCCACAGGATCGTGATGGTCAAGGATGCGGCCGAGTCCGGCGGTCGATCCCAGAAGGCTTTTGAGCTGCGTCACCCGGACGGAGCGCTCATCGATTCGGCGATCAGGGAAGCTGCCGAATTCATGTTCCAGATATCGCTGAACCACAACGTGGCAGTGCAGGAGGTCGTCATCACCTCGCCAGAGACATGGGCGACAGAGGACTTCCTGGCACGATTCACAGACCGCCAGATAGCCGATTGGTCGCGCGCCATCGTCCGCGACCGGCAGCCGCAGACGCCGCTTTTCGGGTCACTTCGCATCATCATGTCCACTGACCGGCCAGACGCCGATGACAGGGAACGGCACTGGCACGTGAGTCATCCGATCAGCCTCAACAGCACTCAGCTCATAACGAACGTTGGCCGCGGGGGAACTCTGGACATCCTCAGGCCAGTGGACATCGTGCCGGAGTTCCGGTCGACGATCATGAGTGCCCTCGATGAGGCCGGCCGGAAGACGATGGAAGCTATAGCCGGCTATGCGGCGGAGAATGCGGATCGATACGAGAGGGAGACCGGCACCCCCGTCGGCTGCGATCTGACCGGGGTGTCGTACAGCGTGCCGCGGTACCTGATGCTGGACTTCCTTCTGCGTCCCGTCTTCGAACGGCCGGGCGAACTGTGGAGGTGCTTCCCAGGCTTGACGAGAACGAGAAACGCGTCGGATCGATCTTCATCCTTCGCGACGGCGCCGACGAGTTCGAGGCGAAGATCGTCGACTGGCAGGCGATCATGATAGAACCCAACATAGGGATCGGGTTGTGGGATCGCGTTGCCATACGAGAGGAACTCCTCGAGCGCGAGCAGGCCAGGGCGGAGGGGCGTCCTGTCGAATGGGACAACGTCGGCGCGAATGCCAGAATCGTGCTGCGGGATTTCGCCCATGCGGGTGCTCAGTACATGGTGTCGCTGGCGACGGGTGATTGACATCCGGCGCTTGTGGCCCGGTTGCGGCTGCCCTGAGGCAGAAGTATCGGCCGATGCAAAGGCTTCCGGCGGCCGGCTGACGCCTTGATCCGCGACATCAACGCCCGAGCGACGCGGCATTGACCCGAACGGGTAGAACCGTCACCCAATCGGCTGGGCGACACGCGCGATTCGCAGCGG
>CAZSJP010000232.1:0-252 GCA_964606675.1 uncultured bacterium | reverse complement strand
AGGCAGATGGAACACGGGCGCAGGCATGCACCTTCTGCAAGGTGACAGGCTTGAGGAGTCAGTCGTCGGCTCGATGTAGACGACGGTGAGTCAGTAGGGAGGGCGGTAACCGTGAACCGGCAAGACGGCCGCACAAACGGTCCAGGCAACCGCTCGCGATCAGTCGTACACGTGCGGCCGCGGCTTCCCGCATTCGCTCTTGGCTCTAACGGGCGCTACCTCCCGTATCAGCTCGACCATCCAGGCGACCAC
>CAZSJP010000231.1:0-7192 GCA_964606675.1 uncultured bacterium | reverse complement strand
CCACGGCGCAGTCCAGAGCGTCAGACCTGTCAGGTCGCGGTCCGGGCGCTTGCCAAGGTAGTAGACGAGCACGCACACGGCAATGCCGACAATCTCGCCGGTGAGGCCCAGGAAGTAGAGATCTACCGGTGGCATCCACGCGATGGGAATCCAGCCGACCGTGCCGATGAACACCCACACCTTCAGGACATAGAGCGCGCCCAGCCCCCAGAAGAAGCTGCGGGCGTTCCCGATCTTCGTGAACAGACCGAGCAGAAAGATGATGAACAGGCCGCCGCCGATGAATCCACCGATCTTCATCAACGTGTCCTGCAGCGTCTTAGTAGGAGTCCAGACTAGTACCAGAGCGCCAAGTATCATGATCACCGATGATACAACGGCGATCCAGCGCGCGATGCGCAGGTAGTACTCGTCATCCCTGCCCTTGATCAGGTATGGCCGGACTATGTCGACAATCGCCACGGTCGAGATGGCGTTGATGCTGGAGTCGAGCGACGACATTGCCGCTGCGAGCGCTGCGGCGACCACCAGGCCCGCGATGCCCATCGGGAGGTAGTGCAGCGCGAAATGCGGCAGAATCTCCTCGGCCTTGGCGTTGTTGGCGCCGGTGAGGATGTCCATGGCGACGCCGTCGGGGAAGACCTGGAAGAACACGTAGAGCGAGGTGCCGATGAAGGCGAAGTAGATCCAGATGGGGAGGCTGGTCCAGCAAGTGACCCACGTGGCCTTGCGCGCTTCCCTGGTGCTCTTCGCCGCGCAGTAGCGCTGCACGACGTTCTGGTTGGCCGCGAGCTGATCGATCCATCCGAGTATCCCTGCCAGGAGCATCATCAGTGCCGTCTTCTCACTCACCGTGAAGCGCCACGAGGCCGGCTGCAGGGTCCCGTCGGGCAGCAGCTCGGAGAAGCTGAGCTTGTTGTCGCGAAGCGCGACTTCGAAGATCTGCCACAGCCCGCCCGGAAGCGCCATCACGATCACGACCATGATCAGGATGCCGCCGAGAATGAGTACCAGCGTCTGCACCACGTCGGTCCACACCACCGCCTCGATGCCTCCGACAATCGTGTAGAACGAGACGAACAGACCCGCCGCGATCACGCAGATCCACATGGGAATGTCGGTCAGCGTGTGCACGAGCTGACTCAGCAGGTAGAGAATCGTGCAGAGGCGCAGCAGCTGCCCCGGGAGGAAGCTCGCCGCGCCGTATCCACGGACGCTCTTACCCCAGCGCCCCTCGATGAACTGGTAAGCCGTCGTCGCCTGGCTGCCGCGGAAGAACGGGATGTACAGGAGCGCCGCAACGATGGTTCCAGCGATGATTCCGACGTTGGGGATGATCCGGAGCCAGGCCGTCTTGTACGTGTCGCCGGGGAATGCGAGGAACGTGACAGCGCTGATCGACGTGCCGATCATCGACAGGCCCAGGACCCAGGCGCCGAACGATCGATTGCCGAGGAAGTACTCGGCCGTGCTCTTGTTCCGTTTGGCCCAGTAGAGACCGATGAGCGTCACGCCGATGAAGTACACGATCACAACAGAGAGATCGAATCCGCGAATAGCCATTGGGAGTCCGTTTGGTGCAGGCCGGTCGGCCTCGTGGGGTGAAGCGCCTCAACCCTTGGGTCGAGCCGAGGGCAGATGGCATGAATGAGCGGTCATAAAATACGCCGGGACGTCGGTTGGACAAACCCGCGGACCGACCGCCGCCGATGTATCGCCATCACGCGCGTTCACTTGGCGACGAACACGTGCTTACAGCAAAAGGGTACCGCAGGAGAGGAAGCGCGATCGTGCGTCCATCAGTCCGCCTCGGACGCTGCCTCCGTGGCTGACTCGGGCGGGGTCGGTAGCGTCCGAAGGTCGATGCTCCAGGCGCCGGCGCCTCGCCAGACGATCTGCACCGCCATCGCGATGACCATCGGCGGCATGATCGGCGCGCTCGGTTGCAGCGGGAACACCGACGGGTCGTCCACAACGACGTGCACGTACGTCGCCACGATCATGATGACGGCCGCGACCGCTCCCCCGATGCGCGCATGGAACCCCGCGAGCAAGCTCGCACCCAGCAACACCTCGACTATCGGCACGAACCACAGATTGAACTCGGAGAGCGGCATCTCGGCTTGGGCGAGCTGCCCCGACCACGCCTCCCACAGCATGGGAACGGTCAGCTTCATCACGCCGGTCATCATGAACATGACGCCGAGCATCGCTCGAACGCCGCCCAGAAGCTTGTTATCTGTCGTGCGCTGCAAGTCGCGCAGAAGAGTGGACATGGGTGGCTCCGTCTGATGTCGTATGTGCCCGGCGTCATACCCGACGCTGACGCGTCGGGTATGTGGGAATACGTTGGGATGGGAGGTGGGTGTTCCGGCCGGGGGGGGCTAGTAGAATGCGATGCTGCCGAATTCGGCTATCGTCCATCGTATCTCGGCAAGGACATCAGCATGGGTGTCGTATGGGAACGCCCTCAAGTAGCTGTCGACAAGGTCAGCCGCTGCCGTTCCGTCGTCGTCCTCTAGCTGCGAGTAGTACACCAGCAGCAGCAGCGCATGGTAGCGCACATCCTCGGCGGCTGTTGTATCAGAAGCGATTGGGCTCAAGGCAGACGGTCCCTCTGCCATCGCATCGATCACCGAGTGTACGTCCTGCCCGATCGCACCACGCTGAAAGCCATTCTCGTCGACAACCTCCAGCATCGACCCAACATCCGCTTCCGAGAGATGCCTCGCTAGGATGCGACGAGCAGCCGCTGCCGTCTCTGGCGGGATGATGTTGCGGTCAGTCCAGAGAATGTCTCCGTGACCGCAGATGTGGGCCAGCATCCCGATGAGGAATCGAAGCAACTCGTGACCGCGGAAGTTGCGGAGGGCACTGACAGCGTAGTACCACGTGGCTGTCCTGCGACGGTGGAACGAGAACAGCGAGCGCATGCCATCCAAGCAGCTCAAGGTGTCATCAAGATCAGCGAATCTGCTCAGAGCCATCCCAAAGCTATCGTCCCGCCGGTACTCCTCCAGGTACGCCAGAAAGTGTCGCATGAAGCTGGCGAATGAACCATCGTCGAACGCGTTAGATTGTGGCGCCCGAATCCGATACGGGCCTTTCTCTGTCGCCCGAAGGCTGCGCCTTAGATGCTCAGTTATGTCAGGCAGGGGCGGGCGCAGGCCCGGACAAGATGGGGGCTTTGGACTGCGTCCCCGCCTGTTCCGCATCGCCGAACGCCCCGGCCAGGGCTCCGGCATGTCACCAATCCCCCAGTGGTCAGCCGAGTTCTCATCCCGGCTCTCGCTGAGGTGGCGTATCTCGCCCCACTCCGCCCGGCGGCGCAATCGACCGCACGCCGGCGAGATGTGGTCGGCCAGCATCCATCACGTCGCAGATGATGATGGCGGGGCCACCGCAGTACAGCATGGCGATGGACCTCTCATCTGGGGAGAACACAGCATTCCGACACCTCTCGAACCGATGGAGCGGTCCGCGTGATGGCGCTCCGCACATCGCCTGTGCGCCTTGTCGGCCCGGCGTTCTTCCAGTGCGCCGGCTCTCTGCACGAGCTCGGTCGCCAACGGATTGAGCCACTCGTCCGGGCCATCCTCCGAGGGATCGTCGCCAAAGAAGAAGGGACCTACACCTCCGCGTAAGTCCCTGTATGATCTAGGATGCCGAAGGTGGGAATCGAACCCACACCCTCTTGCGAGGACCGGATTTTGAGTCCGGCGCGTCTACCAGTTCCACCACTTCGGCTAGAAGCAGACAACCACGGCTAGCGTGCGGGAGCGCGCCGGTTGCCGACGCTCCCAAGACCCCGCGCTATGCCGAAGTCTGGATTCGCGTGATGATCTCTTTGATCTTCGCGTCCGCTTCGTCGACGGCGAACTGCGCGGTCCCTGCGCCGCGAAGGCCGCCGCCGCCGTATTCGGCGAGCAGGTTGCCCACGTGAGTCTTGCATGACCGGTTGAAGATGCTGTGCCCCACTGCCGCGACGATGTTCTTTCTGCCTCTACCCCAGAAAAGCTGCACCGAGATGTTGCCCTGCGGGTAGACGGTGTATATCAGGAACCGGTTGCCTATCGGGCGGGTGTCAAGTTCGCGGAAATCCGTCACGATGACGTTCCTGTCCAGATATGAGGACTCGCGAGTCACAGCCTCGAATCGCTCCTGCTCGACGAAATACTGCTCAATGCGCGCGTTGACCTCGGGGATCTCCATGATCTGCTCTATCTTGTCGGTCTTCGCGGCTTCCACCAGTTGGCGGAAATAGGCCTGGAACGCCCCCATTCCCGATCGCGGGTCGAGCGTGATCCCGAGCAGCACCCAACGTGTGGGATGGAGAACGTCCTCGACGCCCAGCCTCGCGCTATCGACGCGGTCGGTTTCGGCCAGCATCTCGCCGTACTTGTCGAAGTTCCGATCGTCATAGTGCTGGAACACCAAACGCGCGGCGCTCGGAGCGACGCCATACAGGCCGGTGTAGTGTGCGACCTTGGCAGCCCTCTCTTCGCTTTCGTGGTGGTCGAACCACAACGAACAGCTTGGGTGGTAGGGCAGGTTGCAGATGATATCGCCCTGCTCCACATGCACTCTGCCGTCCTGCATGTCCTTTGGATGCGCGAAGGCGATCTCTTCGACCTGTTCTTTCTGTGTGATGAACACCGACGACGTCAGCCCGTCCAAATCGGCGCGCGTAATCAGGCGCATCTTCTCCTCCTGGAGCCGCAACCCCTCGAATCCACCGCGAGGCTCGGATTGAACACCTCTGACGAAGGAATATAGCTGTCAATCAGTTGCGACGGAACCCGCGTTCAGACCATTGCCGTTCCGCCGAGCAGCGATTGGACCCTCCGGCTGGTCGGTCCGCGTGCTAGAATCTGCCACCGAATCGGGTTACTCGTCAAGTGCGACAGGTGGCTTCAATATCTCAGCCATCACGAATGCGTGGCGCAGGGAGCTTCTTGTGAAGCTGAACGACCGCCTTCGACGCCGCCCATCGCCCTCCAACACCGGTTCCGACGCGTTCGGCGTCGGAGGCGCTTCGACGTCGCGCGTTTCAGCTACCGGATCGGGCCGCGATACAGGCTGTGGCCGCTCGGCCTCGTGTCGGACTGCGACCGGTTCCGGTTTCGGCTCCGGACGGTGCTCCGGTTCAGCCTGCATCGCCTGGGCCAATTCGCGCCGCATTTCGTCGAATATGGACCTGCCCGCGCCGGCCGCCGGCTTGTCATCCGATCGCGCGGCAGGCGATGGGACCGTTCGTCGCGCCTCGGGCCGCGTTGCCGTCGGTGCCGCCCCTCGCGGACCGAACGGCCCCGGTGCGACCGGTGTGCTCGGCGACGACGACGGGCCGACCTTCCGGCCGGCCGCTTTGGCTTGCTCCGCTTCGGCCTTCTTCTTCGCCTCGGCCTTCTTGTTCATGATAGACGATACGATCAGTATCAGGACGAAGAATACTACCCACCCGATGTCCATGGCGTCTGGCCCCTCGCTACGGCGTTGGCGGCTGCTCCTGCGCCTCGGCGTCGGCGCCTGCGTCCTCTGCGATCGACGTGCGCATGTCGGTGTCGGACATGATGTTCTTCATGCGGTAGTAGTCCATGACTCCGAGGTTGCCTTTGGCAAAAGCCTCCGCGATGGCGAGCGGCACTTGCGCTTCGGCCTCGACGAGTCTCGCGCGCATGTCCTGAGTCTTCGCCTTCATCTCCTGCTCGTTCGCCACCGCCATGACACGACGCTCTTCGGCCTTGGCCTGCGCAATTCGCTTGTCCGCTTCGGCCTGATCGGTCTGGAGCGCCGCACCGATGTTGCTGCCAACGTCCACGTCGGCGATGTCGATGGAGAGAATCTCGAACGCGGTGCCTGAATCGAGTCCGCCGGCCATCACCTTCTTCGATATCACGTCGGGGTTCTCGAGAACCGACTTGTGGTTCGTTGACGACCCGATCGCACTGACGATACCCTCGCCGACTCGGGCGATGATCGTCTCTTCGCCGGCGCCGCCGACGAGCCGCTCCAAGTCGGCTCTGACGGTCACTCTCGCCTTGGCCTTGAGCTGGATTCCGTCCATGGCGACGGCGTCGATGGTGTTGCGTCCCTTCGAGGGATCCGGGCAATCGATCACCCGCGGCGTCACGCGCATCTTGATCGCCTCAAGCACGTTCCTGCCCGCAAGATCGATCGCGGCCGCGCGCGAGAACGGGAGAGTGATGCCGGCCTTGCTCGAACTGACAAGGGCCTGCACGACCAGTAGGACGTTGCCCTTGGCCAGGTAGTGCGCCTCCATCTCTTCGATGTCGAGGTCGAGGCCGGCCTTCGTTGCCGTGATGAGCGGCAGCACGATTCTGGTCGGCGGGACATTACGGAGCCGCATCCCGACCAGCGTAGATATGTTGACGTGAACTCCGGCGAACTGCGCCTCGATCCACAGCCGCACCGGAATCAGGTACGTGAAGAGGATCAGGAACAGGATCACCCCCAGCACGCCGAGCAGCAGGATGGGCGTTGCGTCGTTACCCATGGTTTGTACCCCTTCCGAAATTGGAGCGCACCCTTCGCGGGCTGCGCAATGCTCACATCCGTCCGATCGTCGGCCAGTTAGCTCGGCCGCATATCTCGGCAGGCGCGAAGCCATGGCATCATACCGGGCCGTGGCCTACAGTGCCCTCACCTTTATCACGGTGCCGATAGTCTCCAGGACCTCAACCGCCTGGCCCGACGCGACGACCGGTCCATCCACTATCACGTCATAGCGCTTATCGCCGATCCGTACCGTTCCCGCCGGCCGTAGCCGTGTGATCGCCACACCACGCGCGCCGATATCGGGCATCGGCTGCACACTGTCGGCCTCGTCGACGACCTTCCCCGGCGATACCGACGGGTTCTTCATCCTGGCGAGCGAGTTCCCGCTGGTCGCTTTGCTCAGCGCGACGATCGCCAGGCCGAACGTAACCACGAATATGACGATGGCAACGCCTATCCCCAGCGTCATACCGGCATAGAACACCGCGCCGAGAATGGCTATCATGCCGCCGATCCCGGCGAAACCGAAGCCAGGGATTACGAACAGCTCGAGCATCAGGAGCGCGAAGCCGAACAGAGCCAGCCCTACGACCACCGTCCAGACCCCGAAAATCGAAAGGTCAGGCATTGCCCTCAATCCCCCGCACGACGATGCCACGCAATCCATCGACCGATA
>CAZSJP010000230.1:0-7194 GCA_964606675.1 uncultured bacterium | reverse complement strand
ACCGAGCGACGCTGCCGACCATCGCCGTCACAATGGGCGACCCGGCGGGGATCGGCCCGGAACTGTGTCTGCGAGCGCTTGCGGAGCCGTCTCTCCGAACGGTCTGCGTCGTCGTCGTCATCGGGGATGCGGGCGTCCTCTGCCGCGTGGCCGAACGCTGTGGGCTGGCGGAGCCGGAACGAGTCGTCTCTCTCGACGAATGGAACGACGGTTTCCGGCCCCAAGAGCAGACCGTTGTCGATTGCGCTGCAATGGACGCCGCGGCCGTTACCCCTGGAACCATCGACTCGGAATGTGGCAAGGCTGCCTACGGCTACATCGTAGCGGGTATCGACGCGGCGCTCGCGGGGCGTGCGGCTGCGGTCGCCACCGCACCGATCCACAAGGAAGCGCTACACTTAGCGGGGATTGCCCACCCCGGACACACGGAGATCTTCGCGACGCGCACCGGCGCGGGCAGGATATGCATGATGCTCGCCTCGGATGAGATGATCGTGAGTTTCGTGACCACGCACGTCGGTCTGGCCGACGTTTCCCGGGCCATCACCACGGAGCGGGTCCTGGAAGTGGCCGAGCTAACCGCCGACGCCGTCGGGCGAATCCGTTGCCCGTCGCCTCGGATCGCCGTTGTCGCCCTGAACCCTCACGCCGGAGAGCACGGGCTGTTCGGAGAGAGCGAAGAGCAGCGATTCCTCGATGCCGCGATCCGCACCGCGCGCGAACGAGGTATCGACGCTATCGGGCCGCTGCCTCCCGATGCGGCATTCCTACCCGCCGTGCGGAAGAAGATCGACGCATACGTCTCTATGTACCACGACCAGGGCCACATCCCGTTCAAGATGCTCGCGTTCGAGACCGGCGTGAACGTGACGCTCGGGCTTCCCATCGTCCGTACGTCGGTGGATCATGGGACCGCGTTCGACATCGCATGGACCGGACGCGCCGACCCGCAAAGCCTGTTCCAGGCGATCCGACTGGCTGTCCGGTTGGCAAGCACGTCCGCGACATGAGCCGTCGGACCATGCTCGCCTGCGACGATGGCGTCTCTTGGCGCCGAAGGACGCGTCGTGCCGATGATCGCCGACGGCGCGAGGCAGTCGTTCGCGTCCCGCTGGAGGCGGTGCCGCGCAGCTTGCGGTACTGCCGGCGCTCGCCTTGCGCATGCCGCCTTGCGACGCGAGATTAGGGCGAGTGTTGCCCGGCTGGACGATCAATCACGTGGAGGACGTGAATGAGCGACGTATTCGTTAGCCACGTCGAGAACGACGCCGCCACGGCGATCGAGATAGCGACGGCGTTGGAGAGCGCCGGCTACGCGACGTGGTACTACGAGAAAGACAGCGTGCCTGGCGTCGAGTATCTGCGGCAGGTCAGTAGCGCACTCGACGAATGCAAGGCGGTGCTTCTGCTGATTACCGAGGAGGCGCTCGAATCGAACCAGGTCCACAACGAAGTGATCTATGCATACGAGGAGCGGAAGTCGTTCATCCCGGTGCTGGACGGGATCACGCATGCCGAGTTCAAGACGCGGCAGCCCGTCTGGCGAGCGGCTCTCGGCGCGTCAACCTCGATCAACGTGCCGGCCGAGGGCGTCGGAGCGATTGTGCCGCGAATCATCGCAGGCCTGGACGCCTTGGGCATCGAACCCAGACTGAAGCCGGGGCGACCGCCAGGCGACACAGCGTCCGCCCCCGAGACCCCGACGCCACCACGGAGTCCGCAAGACCGACCCCCAACGTCCCCACAAGCGACGACGACAGAGCGCAGTCGGTGGAAGCTCCCCGCAACGGTTCTGGGCGTAGTCGCTGCCGTCGCACTCTTGCTGGCGGGCGGCTACTACCTTACGGGCCGCCCTGAAACACCGGATACGTCCGAAGCGCCGGCAGCCGTCCGCGAGACTCCGGCGCAGCTCGTTCAGCGGGCGCGCGCCGCGCTGAACTCGGGCGACTGGGCCGCGGCCGACAGTGCGGTAGCGAGGTACGTGGAAACCTCCCCCGACACGGCCGAAGTCCCCGCATGGCGCGAGCAGCTCACCGCCGGAAGGGAGCGAGCCCTCAGGAGCTTCGACTTCGCGCGACTCAGGATGGTGGCCAGCAGCGGCGCCACACCCGCAGGCACCGTCGTATTCACGCCCGATGATCGCTACCTGCTGACCGGTACGATCGGCCAAGACATAATCGTGCGGCGCCGGTCGGACGGACAGATCGTGAGGAAGCTCATCGGGCACGTCCGCAGCGAGTCGATACGCTGGGAGAAGGGTAACCGGCTGCGTCCCATCGACGTGAGCAGTGACGGCCAACACGCTGTTTCCGGAGGTGCCGACCAGACCGTCCGGATCTGGCGACTTGCCGACGGGGCGCTGCTGCATACGCTCTACGGACACTCCGGTGCAGTGAAAGACGTCGCGTTCACGCCGGATGGCCACCACGTTGTCTCGTGCAGCGACGACTCCACCGTTCGCGTGTGGCGTTCCACGGACGGTGCGCAGGTCCGCGTGCTTCGCGGGCACACGAGTTGGGTGTACAGCGTTGCGATCACGCCTGACGGCCAATCAGTCGTCTCTGCAGGTGGCGACTCGACGGTGCGGGTATGGGACGTCTCTGACGGAACGTTGGTGCGGACGCTTCGCGGCCACAAGGCCTGGGTGACGGACCTCGCGATCACGCCCGACGGGCGACACCTTTTCTCGGCCGGGGCAGGCAGCCGGGACGCGCAGTGGGCGTGGGCACCCGAAGATTCATCGATCAAGGTGTGGACACTCTCCGACGGCCTTCTGCAGAGGACGATCCCGATCGGCGTCTCAACGTGGCGAGACGCGATCGCTACGACGCCCGACGGGAGGCACGTTGTCGCCGGCTGCGCGGACGGAACCGTCAGAGTGCTGGCAGTAGCTGACGGTCGCGTGGTTCGGACTTTCGGCGGTCCCGAATTCGGGGGCGCGTACGTGGCCCTCAGCAGCGATGGGCGACATATCGCTCGGGGCGGATGGAAATCTCTCCGGCTGCTGAACTTCCTGGACGGGGTCGTTCTCTGGGACTCCAGGGAAGTGGCTAGTGCGTCCGGAGCTGCGCACAGCTTCTGGGTGACACACGTGGCGGTCACACCCGATGGCCGGTACGTGATCTCGTCCGCCTTCGACGGGTCGATCATCATGCGGAGTCTTCCCGGGGGCGATCTCGTGCGAACGATCTCGCGAGGTGGCCCGGGAGTGGAGGGACTCGCCCTGTCCGCCGACGGTCGGTACATAGTGACCGGGCGACAGGACAGCACTCTGAGGGTGCTGAGAACATCGGACGGCGGTCAATGGAAGCAGTTCGAAGACGGCCCACAGATATGGGCCCTCGCACTGGACGCCGCCGGTCGATATATCGCTTCTTGGGGAGGTATTCCCGGCGGAAATCCCGGCGGGATCAGGCTGCGGCGATTCAGCGACGGCGCGTTGCTTGGAACATGGGGGCTCGGTTCGTTCTGGCTCAGGGCAGCTTTCACGCCGGACGGCGAGCACGTCGTAGCATCCTCAAAAGACAGCATGATGAGCGTGTGGCGTGTCGCCGACGGGCGCTTGCTGAGGACGTTTCCGCTGCCCAACACCACGCACTGCCTCGCGATCCGGGTGACGGCGGACGGCAAGTACATCGTCGCCGGCACCGTACGTGGTACCAGCGGCGCGGGTGTGCACCTCTGGCGGCTTCACGATTGCGAGCTGCTGGCCAGTGGGCAACACGACGACAGTGTTCGAGGCATCGCGCTTCATCCCGATGGACAGCACATCGCGTCGGCGGGTATGGATGGGACGATCAAGATCTGGCGGCTGCGTGAGAACAACCGCGGTGGCGCCGACCTGCAACCCGTGCGAACGCTTGAGACGGAGCGCAGCACGTTCAGCGCTGTGACGTTCACACCGGACGGCAGCCGAATCATCGCCGGCGACATGGACGGAAGCCTGTCGATCTGGGGCGTGCCGTAGTCCACGTCCGCCGCCGAAGGCGGCGACGATGATCGACCGCGAGCAGTACCCACGGCATTGCACCGCGCGCTGGAACGGTCACGATAGCCACGGCAGGCACGTCGGTAGCGGCGTCTACGCAGCCGTGCTGAGAGTCCCCGGCGCGCGAGAAGTTGTCCGCATGATGCTCATCAGGTAGGCGTTGACAGTACATGGAGTCGCCTGCGGGCGCAGCGTCGGTTCTGACATAATCGGAGTTATCAGTCGCCGCGTGCGGTCGCGTGGCGCAACCGGTCACGCGGCTGTAGGGTTGGCCGGCGCTTGTGGCTATGTTGGCAAGGAGAGCGTCCGGCGCCCCACAGTGTCGGTGAGGGCGCAAGTCTGTGCGCCCCTGCGATCTTAGATGACCGGATACGGCATGGGTACGAAGCCGCCCCGACAAATGCCCGGCGTCTCCCCTTGCTGCAACAGCAGATTCCGGACGTGTTCGCAGGGCGCGACTGTGGATCGAGACTTGACATTCTGAGGGCACCGTCTATCTTACGTCGTGGCCAATGACGACAAATAGGATCGTCCATGTCCGATATTCCAACCGGTCGACCGGTTGGTGAGGTTTGGGCCGTGCGCTCGCGACGCCGATGCGATCGGACCAATCCTTGGCTGAACGACCATTCCGTCGAAGAAACCGAAGTAGCCGCGGCAGCTGATCGGCGCGGTCGTCGACGACATCGTTTCGAGAGCTATGCCAATGTCCACTGATTCGATCCACTCGCCAGGCGTATGCCTGTCCGTTCTCGGTCTGGCGCTAGCGCTCGCCTTGTCTCCGGTGCCCACGTTGGCTGACGACTCAACGGCGTTAGGCGCCGATACGAGCGTTTCGTCCGCAACGACGACGCTGACGGCCGATTCGGCGGCGGCCAGCGATGAAGGCGGCCCGCCGGCGGAGTCGGTCGAGCTATTCATCGCCAAGTGTGCGTCTTGCCACACGATAGGCAGCGGATTGCGTGTCGGCCCCGACCTCAAAGGCGCACACGAACGGCGGAACCGCGACTGGCTCGCAAGAATGATCCGGACCCCCAGCGCGATGCTCGGCGTCGACGCCGATGCGCGGAAACTCCTGACCGAGTTCAACAACGTCAAGATGCCTGACCTCGGACTCACCGCCGAACAGACGGAGAGCATGATCGACCTGATCGCCTACTGCTCCGTCGAGGCGTGCGACCTTAAGGGCAAGTTCGTTCCGGTGACCGAAGCGGTCGAGGACGACATACGCAGGGGCCTCCGGTTGTACCTCGGCGAGATTGCGATGGAATCGGAAGGGCCGCCGTGCGTCTCGTGCCACACCGTCGTCGGTGCGGCGGCGGTAGTTGCCGGCGGGCTTCTCGCCAAAGACCTGACGCACGCGTTTGCCCGACTTGGCGACGAGGGCCTCGACGCGTCGTTGCGGAACCCGGCTTTCCCGCTCATGAACCGCGTCTTCTCAGAGAAGCCGCTCACGGCGGACGAAGCGTTCGCCATCAGGGCGTTCCTTTATCAGGCCAACCGCGGTGCCCTGAGCGAGATAGAAGAACCCTTCGATGCATTCAGTGCACTCTTGCTCGGAGTGCTTGGAGCCGCGGTCGGCCTGGTTCTGCTAAACGCCGCCTGGTCGCGCAGGCTCAAGAACGCGCGTGAGCTTCTCCCCATTGAGAAAGGCCCGCAAAAGTGAAATGGATCAAGGACCTGATCAGCCCGAAAATCCGTACGTGGGAGGAGTTCTACCGCAATCGCTGGCAGCATGACAAGGTGGTAAGGTCTACCCATGGCGTGAACTGCACCGGCGGCTGCTCGTGGAACATCTACGTGAAGGAGGGTATCGTCACGTGGGAGATGCAGGCGTACGATTACCCGCTCATCGACCGCGAACTGCCTCCATATGAGCCGCGAGGCTGCCAACGCGGCATCTCGTTCTCATGGTATCTCTACAGCCCTCTGCGCGTAAAATACCCCTATATCCGGGGCGCGCTCCTCGATCTGTGGCGCGAAGCCAAGTCGGCCCATAGCGATCCTGTCGAGGCATGGGCGAGCATCCAGCAGGATGACGAGAAGCGCGGCCGCTACCAGCGCGCCCGGGGTAAGGGCGGCTTCCGTCGCGCAACGCACGACGAAGTCAACGAGATCATGGCCGCGGCGAACATCCACACCGCGAAGAAATACGGGCCGGACCGGATCACCGGCTTCTCGCCGATCCCAGCGATGTCGCAGCTCAGCTACGCCTCCGGCGCCCGCATGCTTCAGTTGATGGGCGGCGTGTGCCTTTCGTTCTACGACTGGTATTGCGATCTGCCGCCGGCATCGCCGGAGATCTGGGGCGAGCAGACCGACGTGGCCGAATCGGCCGACTGGTACCATTCCAAGATGATCGCGGTCATGGGGTCCAACCTCAACATGACCCGCACGCCGGACTGCCACTACATCTCCGAATGCCGACACAACGGCACGAAGCTGGTGGTCTTCTCGCCCGACGCCTCGCAGGTCAGCAAGTACGCCGACCAGTGGGTAGCGATCAACGCGGGCCAGGACGGGGCGTTCTGGATGGCTGTCGGGCACGTGATCCTCAAGGAGTTCCACGTAGACGACCCCAAGCCGGCGTTCCAGGATTACGTGCGCCAATATACGGACGCACCGTATCTGGTCACGCTTGAGAAGACCGAGTCCGGGTACCGAGCAGGGCGCATGCTTCGGGCCAACGCGGTCGAGCGCTACTCGGGCGAGGAGAACGGCGACTGGAAGTTCCTCGTCTTCGACGACACCACCGGCGAGCCGCGGATGCCCGGCGGAGCTGTCGGCCACCGATGGGGCGAGCAGCCCGGTCAGTGGAATCTCAAGCCGGAGGACCCGACGACCGGCGAAGCGATATCTCCGGCCCTGACGCTGCTCGACAGCAGCGACGAAGTCGTCATGGTCGAGTTCGAGCAGTACGACATGGACGACATGGCGCATCGTGGCGTTCCCGCAAAGCGCGTTCGGACAATAGACGGCACCGAAGTGCTCGTCACGACGGCGTTCGACCTGTTGGTGGCCAGATACGGCGTGAGCCGCGGACTAGGCGGCGACGATGCCGAGAGCTACGACCATGCCGAAGCGTCGTATACGCCGGCATGGCAGGAGAAATGGTCCGGAATCGATAGGAACACGGTAATCGGGTTCGCTCGCGAGTGGGCTAAGACCGCGCTCGTGACCGACGGCAAGTGCAGCATCATCATAGG
>CAZSJP010000229.1:0-7238 GCA_964606675.1 uncultured bacterium | reverse complement strand
AATGCAAACGCTACGACTCACCGAGGACAACGTCCTGACATTGCACACCTAGACACAGGCTGTCTGCCCAATATTGCCATGCTTTCGGCCGAGTTATGAGACGAAGGAACTCGACACACGATCGTGGCTTCCGTTTCTTTAGCGACGCGAGATGTCTCCGACAGCATGAAAGAGGGGGTACTATGCAAATCCTGAAACAACGCCACGCACGGGGAATGTTCGTCGTCCGCCCCGAATTAGATCGCATCCTTGAACCTGAACAGATCGATGGAGTGAGAACATCCCTGAGAGAGGCGATAGCGAAAGGATACTCCGACATCGGCCTCGACCTAGCCGGAGTCCGACAGGTGGGCGATACGTTCATCAATATGCTGATGGGCGAACTACAGCCTTTCTCTCGGCAGGGCGGGGCGATGTGTCTGTTCAACCTGGAAGCTGAATTGAGAAATGCACTCACGGAAACCGTTATCGGACATGTTGCCGATATTCTGGCCGATGAACCTGAGGCTGCTGTAGAGAAGACGGAGCTACAGAAATACAGAGAAGCCAACGCGACGCTTCGCGAGGTATTCAGGCGTGCTGAAACGCAATCGGATAGCAAGCAGCGGCAGTCTGTCACTCCGGATTCGCCTGAAACCGCGCAGCAATCACCACCGGCGGCCGAAGCCGAATCAACGTCGGAGAAAGCAGATCGGGACGCAGTTCCAAGTACGGCGAATCGTCGTAGGTCGGGAGGACGGCGGCCTTACGGTACGACGGACGCTGAAGCGGAAGTACTGCGCGTGATGATCGAAATGCGCGAGAACAATGTTTCTTTCCAGAAAATCGCAGAGGAATTGAATAGAGCCGGCTATAGCAATCAGAGCGGACGTCCGTGGGCTAAGGGCAACGTGTATACGGTGCTGAAGAACAACACTCTAAAGTCCTGATTTCTTCACCTGCGTTGTCTGTCCAAATGTCTTACGGGTTGGATCGTTTTGATCTCAGACTCTCAAATGATTCATGATGCAAAATGAAAAGAGGATAGAGATGAAAAATGTCTTTCTGTGCTTGCTTTTCGCGTTTTGTATCGCAGGAGTTGCACTTGGACAGTCCGTAGAAGATCAAATCCAAAGCTTTGCAGCACAGCAGTACCCCAACGACCCCCGAATGCGACAGTATGTCTATAACAAGCAGATTGCCGCATACCGATACATGCGGACGGTTGCAGATACGAACGTGAAGACTATCGCTGTTCGGGCATATCCGAACGACTACGCGATGCAGAAATATACGTACGATAGACAGCTTGCCGCAAAACAGTACATGAATGCGCAAGGATATTCAAGCGCCAAGTCGCGGGCTCAACGGAAATATCCAAATGATTATTCGATGCAGAAATACACTTACGACCGTATCTTGAGAAGGTGAGAAGACCGCAACACAAGCGGAATGCAGAAGCCGGCTTACGGTTGGCTCTGATCTGCGCCTGTCGGCAGGAAGAGACCGACCGAGATGGTGACAACGACAATCATTGATGAATATGGATTAGTCACTGGGGAAGAGGAATACGATATGAGCGCCCGCTTCTCCATCGAGACTATCATCGCCGATTTGGTGGACAATACTCACACACATTTCGAACGAAGTCCTGGTGCATAGGACATGCGACCAGTACCCAATGATCAACATGCCGTTCTTCCGAAAGTGGTGGGCAACATGCATCTCATAGCGCCGATCTTTGCAGTGATCCTCTTTGCCTGCTCCCCTCCGCCGGCACCAACGGTGTATACCGCTCGAATCGAAGCATCTACAGAGCACTGGCAGAGCCAGCTTCTGGGCAGTGCGCCGGGTTCGGCAGCTATCGTCCGTGTCGGCGACCGTGTCACTCTCGACATTGGCGGCAAGATTGTCTACAAAAGAACCCTTGGCGGCCTTCGCGCTACCGAGGCCGGCCCGACCGGAGCCGGATCTAGTCCTATCGGAAACGCCGGCTACTGCAAGAGAGCGCCTGCCGGCGCTCTGATCTGGCGTATCGGCGATAGTGGAAGATGTGCGTACGCAAGAGATGGCAACTCCGTTACGTTCACCGCAGACAGCGAAGGGCCATTGCAGTTCATCGTGAACGACCGCGCCGGAAGCTATCGCGATAACTCCGGGTCGTTTCACGTGTCGGTCACAGTCGTTCGCAACTAGCTTGAGCTGCCGCGATTGCGGGGGTGGTCAGCTCCTCACTTCGCTATCTCCGTTGCTCGGAACCGTCATCCACAATATCGCACGTGATCGGTCGGTGATAAGCCTATGCCTTCGAGAGTACGCATCTCAATCTTGGTCGTTCTTCTAGCCTTTGGTAGTAAGCTGGCTCTGTCCGCGGACACGACTCTAGTTGTCTGGGGTATTGGCGAAGGGGAAGGGTCCGTCGGCACGTTCGCGGCCATAGACGCGTTTGAACACGCCAACCCCGGCGTGAGGGTTATGACAAGCCCCGCGGGAGGCGGTCAGAACCCCCAGAAGATGCTTACCGCGGTTGTCGGAGGCGCGGCACCGGACGTCATCAACCAAGATCGCTTCACCGTCTCCAGCTGGGCCGCGCGCAAAGCGTTCATTGCATTGGATGATCTCCTTGCCGAGCAAACAGGTACGGATGTCATACGTGCCGAAGACTTCTATTCGGCGTGCTGGGACGAGACCGTCTTCGAGGGACATGTCTACGCAATACCGAACGGGACCGATGCGCGTGCCATGTACTACAACGTCGCCGAGTTTCGCCGCGTCGGTCTCGTCGATGAGTCCGGCAATGCAACTCCTCCCAAGACATGGCACGATCTCGGCGTGTATAGCCTGCGTCTCAGCGTCACGAAAGAAGCCGTTACCGCCGGACTGCAAGATGAGGACCGTAATCTGATCGCACCGGCCACGTGGCGGGATATAGAGGTCTTCAATCTGCTCCTTGCCATGCCTGACGCTAGGGAGCGCTCGGAGGTGCTGAACCGCGGTCTGGCTCTGCCGCCGGAGTGGACGCCGGAGATGGTCGAGAGTTACCGATTCCCCGTGACCGACGCAGGGATCGCATCTGGCATCATCGCCGCCGATGGCCGTATGCGTAGGCCCGAGACGTGGCATTACAACTCAATCGGATACATCCCGATCTACGGCAACGTCTGGCTGCATATGTATGCGTGGCAGAATCATGGCCGTTTCATGGCGGACGATAAGACATGCTCTTTGAACGATCCGCCCATAATCGAGTCGCTCACGTGGATGACGGATTTCTACAGTCTGTTCGGCCAGCGTCCGCTAATAGAGGCTTTCAGCTCGACTTTTCAGGGAGAGTTCCTCAACCCATTCCTCACCGGCTCCATTGCCATGGTAGTCCAGACCGACGGCTTCCTCGGGACGATAGCTCGGTATCGCCCCGATCTGGAGTTCGGGGTATGCCTGACACCAACGCCGCCCAACGGGAAACCCACGACATGGTCGGGAGGATTCTCATATGCAATCCCGCGGAACGCCCGCCAGCCCGGCCTGGCATGGCGCTTCGTCCGGTTTATTTCCAGCTATAAGACGCAGCGCCTGATGGTGAGAACGCGCCTCAACTACAACCGCAGCAGGGGGCGGCCTTTCGTGCTGATGATTCCAGCGGACCGGCTGGTAGCCAAGCGCCTCGTGTCGGAGTTCGTAGATGACAGTCCCGACCTGCCGGCCAGGCTCAAAGAGAATTACCGCCTGTTCGTCGACATGATGGAGTTTTCCGACTTTCGCGACGTTACTCCGGCCTCGCAACTGCTATGGGACGAGACCCAGCGAGCGACGAATATGGCAACCTATCGCAAGCTGACGCCCCAAGGCGCGCTGGACGCTGGAACGGCAACCGTACAGGCCGAACTCGACCGCATATACAAGCCCTCGACCGGAGCGGAAGTGAATTGGACCGCGGTGTTTCTCGCGGCGCTATCAATAACGGGCATCGCCGCGGCCGTCTGGGCCTATACGAACAGGCGCCGCATACATATGGAACGAATGGCTCGACACGATCTGAAGGCCGGGCTCGGTTTCGTTTCGCCATGGCTGATAGGTTTTCTCGTGTTCATGGTCGGACCGTTCATCATGTCCATCGTGTTGAGCTTTGCAGAATACGACGTGCTGAACCCGGCGCACTGGGTAGGGGTCAAGCACTACGCCGAGTTGTTCAGCAAAGACCCTATCTTCTGGAAATCGCTGTGGAACACCGTGTTCATGATGGCTGGCGTCCCGGTCACCATGGCCGTAGGGCTGGCGATCGCTATGCTGCTGAACAAAGAGATCAAAGGCATGTCAGTGTTTCGCACGATTTACTACCTGCCCGCAATCGTGCCAATCGTCGCAGCGTCCATTCTCTGGATATGGATGCTGCACCCGACCAGCGGCGTGCTCAACGTAATGCTTGAGAAGATCGGCCTCGGCCAGCCGCTTTGGTTGCAGAGCGAGGAATGGTCGAAGCCTGCGATAATCGTCATGGGGCTGTGGAGCGCCGGTTCGAGCATGATAATCTGGCTGGCAGGCCTCAAGGGGATTCCCAATCACCTCTACGAAGCGGCCCAGATCGATGGAGCCGGACGCTGGTCGCAGTTTTGGCACGTGACGATCCCGATGCTGAGCCCCTACATCTTCTTCAATCTCATCATGGGCGTCATAGGGACTTTGCAGATCTTCACGCAGGCGTTCGTGATGACTGCCGGCGGCCCGGTGGATAGCACGCTATTCTACGTCTACTACCTTTTCAACAACGCATTCCAGTACCTGCGTATGGGCTATGCATCGGCCATGGCATGGATTCTGTTCGTGATTATCCTAGTGCTGACGCTGTTCCAGCTCAAGATCGCGCCGAGATGGGTGCATTATGAGGGGGAGGAGAAGTAGGCTTCATAGTGGCAACGTGTATCGGCACATACGACGAGCGGCAAGGAGAATTGCGGGATGAAACCGAATCCGACTCAGACGCTATCTCTCGATGACATTCTCGCTCTAAATCGCGATGCACTGAAGGGCCACATCGGACAGCGCATATTGAGAGAGCGGGTGCCGGTATGAATACGACCTGGAAAGCCATGACGTTGGACGCCGACAAATATGTTCCATTGATTACAGACGTACTAAGAAGTGAAGAGGCGATATAGATGTCGTGCACCATGACATTACTGATGCCCACACTGCTTCTGCTGAACACAAGCCATGCCCAGCCACCTACGATACCCGCCTTCCCCAGTGCCGAAGGGTTCGGTGCGTATGCAACGGGCGGCCGCGGTGGCGACGTGTACCACGTGACCAATCTCGACGACGCTGGCACCGGATCGCTACGCGAGGGGATAGATTCGGCATCCGGGCCGAGAACCATCGTGTTCGACGTATCCGGCACGATCGTTTTGCAGTCGAGGCTTCGTATCCGCAACCCGAACATCACCATCGCCGGACAGACGGCGCCGGGAGATGGTATCTGCCTACGAGACTACAGCCTCGACATCAAGAACACGCACGATATCGTCATTCGATACTTGCGGTTGCGACGCGGCGACGTTCAGGTGCGTGCGACAGGCACGCGTCCGACAAGCTCGGCAGGGCTGGACGTGATGTCCATCGACGACTCGCAGGATATCGTCATCGACCATTGCTCGCTCTCGTGGAGCTGCGACGAGATATTCGGGATCGTGCAGAACAAGAACGTGACGGTCCAATGGTGCATAATCTCCGAGCCGCTGGGCGATCCGCCGCTTCATCCATACGGCGATCGGCACGCCTACGGCCTCAACAACAGCGCCAATACGCTTTCAGTCCACCATTGCCTCGTCTCGAATTACGTCATGCGAGGACCGCAGTTCGAAGCGAACGATGCTGTGAGCGATCAGGGATACGACGTCTACATGGAGTCGGTAAACAATGTGCTGTTCGACTACAAAAGCTCCGGGTCGCGATACACGACGGGCATCGAAGACTACCCGGAACGAGCTGTAGGGATCGATTTTCGTTTTCACTTCCTGAACAGCACGTACATCAGGGGTCCCAACAGCGCTCCCGAGATTCAGGCAACGCCGAAGCACGGAGTGACCGACCAGTTGAGGGTCTACGTGAAGGGCAACATCGGTCCTAATAGGGTCCGGAACGACCTGGATGAATGGAGATTGGTCTTCGTCGAGAAGGGTCCCAACATACTCCTGGCCGATAGTGCCATCAAAGCTCAGATGTCCGACGAACCTCTATTCGTCCCTCCCGTTCCGATTACGGTACAGGGCGCCGAGGCCGCATATGAGGCGGTACTACTGCAAGCCGGGTGCAGTATCGTCAGAGATGTCGTGGATAAGCGGGTTGTCGGAGCGGTGATCGACCGGCGATTCAGGGATTACCTTCGCTCGCAGGATCAGGTCGGTGGATGGCCCGAACTGAGTTCGGCTCCCGCACCGGTAGATACGGACCGGGACGGTATGCCCGACTCATGGGAACAAGCGCACGGGCTTGACTCGGCCGACCCGACGGACGGCAACGGTATCGGCGGCAACGGCTACACGAATCTGGAAGAATACCTCATCGACCTCACAGATGTCGAAAGAACCCCACCAACAGGCACCCGGCAGGAAGAGACACCCGATACGCAAGGGATTAGGCTGCAACACCGCCCGAATCCGATGAACTATACAACCTCGATACGCTTCAGCCTGCCTGATAGCAGACACGTGCGGCTCGGGGTCTACGACTTGAATGGCCATCTGATTGAAACTCTGGCCGACGCGCACATGTCGTCGGGATGGCACGAGGTCGCCTGGGATAGCCGAGACGCGCTTGATCGTCCCGTCGGTGGCGGAGTGTATTTTTGCCGGCTGACAGCCGAGCAGACTAGTCTTGTAAGACGTATGGTTCTAGTTCGCTAGATAGACACGCCTTCCACGCCCCAAGCCGGCACTGCCGGGAGCGAAGCAATATGTCATCAAAACTCTTTCAGACACGGGAACGCATTCTGATACATGCTGTTCTGTGGCTTGGCTGCGTAGTGTTCTCCGTGCCGTTCTTCTGGCTGGCGACGACCAGCTTCAAGGCCGACAAAGAGATGTTCGTAATGCCTCCGGAATGGATGCCTGAAATACCGGGCGAAGTATCGAAGTCGCCCTACGACTATGCTTGGCGCGGCAATACGACTACTCAGTTCTTCGGCCTCGGCGCCATCACCATGCAGGACATGTCGCTTTCGGACTAACTCGTGCCGAACACCGCTTCGGCATGGCGTATCGACG
>CAZSJP010000228.1:0-7246 GCA_964606675.1 uncultured bacterium | reverse complement strand
AAGCGTCTTCCAGTTGGATCTGTACACACCCCACCCGCGCCCTAGCCACGAGCCGACTGAGATGGTCGCTTCGATCATCGCGTCCTCCGTACCCAACGCGCTACACGTCTTCAGGCTCCGTCCGGCCCTTCTCGGCGAGCAGCCAATGCATGCCCCAGATGACAGCCGTCATGGCAACGTATGCGCCGGCCATGCTGAGGACGACTCTCGCTTGCTCTGCTTCGGCGGCCCACGACCATGAGGGTGGCACGCCTACAGCGGCTGTTCGTCGGACGCTTCGGCCGAGCCTTCCGGGACGACCTCGGCAGCCGTCGCCGCCTCGGCGTTCAATGACAAGCTCTCGCAGGCCGTGGCGAATGTGGCTCCGAGCCAGGGGCCGAATACGACGAGCTGCAATATGTGGGTCCATAGGATGAGAAAGGATGCAGCGCCCGGGGTCAGGAACGGGACGAAGGCCGGGAGACCTACCAGGATGGATGCTGCAGCGCCGGGAACGCCTGCTAAGATCAGTATTACTGATATCTTGCCCTTGTATCCCTTCGTTATGTTGCCGCTGAATCGGAGCGCCTTCCGTCCTGAGAGTCTCCTGTCGGTGACAGCGAACCACCACATGCTGTACTTGAGAGCCCAGACGATACCGGGGACGATCAGCAGGAGCGCTCCAGCGAAGACGATGAGACTGTAGAGGATGCTCGTCAGCACCGCTGGCCCAATGTATGAGAATCCATCGAACACGGCGGCAGCACTGGCCCGTTCGTCTCGTAAGGCCTTCAGGCAGAGAGAGTAGAATCCGACGTACATGAGATCGCTCAGAAGATACAGAAGGATTCCTGGGAGAACCATGTGGAACGAATCGACCTCTTCCTGCTCTAGTCGCCGGTCGATCAGGGCCAATACGAGCAGGGGGACATACCCAAGCACGAGCGCCCGCTTGTGCTCCTTGTAGGTCACCCATCCGAGAGCAAGCCATGCGCCGACGGAGAGTGAGTGATCTGTCATGACGCTCCCGGCGCCGCCGCCCCGCTCCTGGCTCGGCGTGTCTCCCCGCGTCTCGGCCCGGTTCGTCGTAGCGTGGTAGACAGGGCGTTCATCTGTCTGCGTGGCTGTAGCTGGGACAACCTGTTTCGTCCGGCAGTTCTTGCACTCGGCCTCCTCACCTACGTCGAGAAATCGGACGACGATGTCGTTTCCGCAGTCGGAACACCGAAACTTCAGCGACATGAGGCCCCCCTGTCAGGCTTCCCGGGTACGCTCTTGGCACAGCAACGCGCCGTCCTATCGGATGTACGGGAGATCGCAGAGAATCGCTCCTACGGATCGGTCATACGCAATGGCCCTCAGATCGGGCTCTCAGGCGTCGGCTGCACATCCTCTTCCTCCGCTTGCAGTTCCGCGTTCGGTAGCAGGCTCTCGTAGGCTGCGGCGACCGCAGCGATCAGTACGGGATAGAGGAACAACGAGATCGCGTGTACGAGGATCGGACCGGCGACAGGAGCAAGGTGGGACACCATCAGCAGCGGTACGACTAGCGCTCCTCCTATGAGAAATACGACAAGGAGCTTGCCCTTGTGCCCCTTCGTAATCTTTCCGCTCAATCGGAGCGCCGCCCTCCCTGAGAACCCCTTGTCGGTGATGGCGAACCACGACATGCTGTACCTGAGGCCCCAGATGAGACCAGGGACAATCAGGAGGAGCATCCCACCGAAGACGATTAGGGCGTAGAGGATGGCCGTCAACAATGCCGGACCGAAGTAGGAAAATCCCTCAAACACGTCAGTGGGCCTCACTTGCTCGCCTCGTACGGCCCCCAGACAAAGAGCATAGAATCCTACGATCAAGGGAAGCTCGACCAGGATCGTGAGTACGAATATTAGTACGGAGTAGGCTGAGAATGGCGGTACGTCAGAGGGTGTTGTGGTACCTTCGGCTGGCGTCCAGACCAGTTGGAGGATCACACCCAGCGCGACCATGGGTAGGTACCCACCGATGAGTGCCCATTGGTTCGCCCTGAAGCTCGCCCACCCGCGCCCGAACCATGCGCCGATAGAGATTGGCTGATCAGACATTGCAGTCCTCCTCGCGGCTCTCCCCAATACTTCGACGTGTAGCAATCCACTGCATGCTTGGCCAATGCATAGCCAAGACCCACCTTCATGTCGAGAGGCGGTCTGTGGCGTTTTCCTCTGCGCCGACATCCGATGCATACCCCGGATCGCAGCCGCCATGGGCGCTCAAGCGCCGGGCATGGTCCGGACAACCCTCGCTTGCTCCGCATCGATGGCCTACGACCAGGACGGTGGCGCGCCTACAGCGGCTGTTCGTCGGACGCTTCGTCCGAGCCTTCCGGGATGACCTCCGCAGCCGTCGCGGCTTCGGCGTTCGATGACAGGCTCTCGTAGGCTGCGGCAAACGTCGCTATGAACAAAGGGGTGATGGATAGCGAGATCACGTATACGAGAATCGGACCGACGACAGGAGCAAGCTGGAACACGATCATTAGCGGCACAAATATCGCTCCCATCATAAGCAGTACGACAAGGAGCTTGCCCTTATGCCCCTTCGTTATCTTGCCGCTCAATCGAAGCGCTGCCCTTCCTGAGAGTCCCCTGTCTGCCACGGCAAACCACCACATGATGTACCTCAGACCCCAGATGAGACCCGGGACGATCAGAAGGAGCATTCCACCGAAGACGATTAGGCCGTACAAGATGGCCGTCCACATTGCCGGACCGAAGTAGGAGAATCCATGGAACACACCAGTTGCCCTCACCTGCTCGCCTCGTACGGCCCGCAGACAGAGTGCATAGAACCCAACGAGCAAGGGAAGGAGGATGAGAATCATAAGAGCAAATTGCAGTGCAGAGTAGAGTAGGAGCTGCAGCGCTTGAGCGGGTGTTGCGATGCTCTCGGCACGCGGCCCGACAAGCACGAGGACCACGTTGAGCACGATAAAGGGCACATACCCACCGATGAGCGCCCCCGGTTGCGCCTTGAAGGCTTCCCACCCGCGTCCGAACCATGCACCGACAGAAACTGGCCGATCAGACATAGTAGTCCTCCTCGTAGATCTCCTCAACACTTTGGCGTGTAGCCATCCATTGGGTACTTCGCCAATGCATAGTCAGGACCTGCCTTCGTGTCAAGGGCCGCTGCATCCTAAGGGGGTCTGTGGCGTCTCTCCCTCCGCCGGCAGCCAATGCATGGCCCAGATGACAGCCGCCATGAGGGCGTAGGCGCCGGCTATGCTGAAGACGATCCTCACGTGCTCCGCCCCGATGCTCCACGGCCAGAACACCTGCCCGCTGTCGAACGGCGAATGCATGACCCCGACCAGGCTGCACGCTGCGCCGACCAGGAACGTCAGCGCGGCCGCTGCGTAGCGCCTGTCGGTGAGGTAGGCCGCCCCACCGCCCCAGATCATGGCCGTGAAGATGACTCCGATCGCCATCACGACTAGCGTGCGGTAGTTGTCGGCCAAGCCGTCCGGCACCTGCCCCGGCCCGGGCAGAAACTGCCCAAGCTCGATCAGGACCAAATTGGCTATCACCGGCACGAACGCCAGCGCGACCGCCGGTGCGTGTCTGTTCGGTGTGGCCGTGAACGCCTGCGCGGTGATCTCCAGGCCGATGAAGATGAGTATCGGCGCCGTGGCGGCTTTCGGGATCAGATCGACGAGGAACCCGAGGTACCCGAACACCCCGCCAAGCCCGATGAACAGCGCCGTTGCGAGCGTGTAGGCCGCTCGCCCTCCCATGCGCTTGTACGCCGGGTGCCCGATGTAGGGAGTCGACTGGATCACGCCGCCGCAGAATCCGCCGATGGTCGTCGCGAATCCCTCGACGAGCAGTACGTCCCTGGTGTCGTACTCGTCGCCAGCCGCTGCGGCGCTCTCGGTGCAGTCGATGCCGCCAACGACCGTCACCACCGCCCACGGCAGCGCGACGGGCAGATAGATCAGCGAGTGCGATATCCCATCGACGAACGCGAGTGTCGGCGTCGGCCAAGCGATCCGAAGCGACGCGGCTTCGACGATCTGGCTCCAACTCCTCCCGTCTTGGACGCCCGCCGCGACCAGCGCGTAGTAGGCGAGTGCGCCGATCGTCACCGCGACAAACGCACCGGGCAGCCGAAACGGCAGCGCACGCCCGCCGACGATCGCGGCCAGTATGATGCCGAGGCTCAGGAAACCTGCCACCGGAGACGCGAACACCTCGGTTGCGGGCAGGAACGCTATCAGCACGATGGCGACGCCGGCTATCGAGCCGAGCAATCCCGCGCGAGGTACCCAGCGGCGCACATGCTCGCCAACGAAACTCAAGCCGATCTTCACCAGCCCGGTAAACACGAGGATCGCCATCCCGGCCTGCCACGCCACGAGGCCCGCGGAGTGAGGATCGAGCCCCTTGCCCACGCCGTCGAGGTAGATCGGGCCGATAATCCCGAGGCAGAACACGAAGGTGGAGGGCGTGTCCAGCCCGAGCGGCATCGCGCAGACGTCGTCCCGTTTCGTTCTGGCAGCGAGGCGCCACGCCATCCACGTGTACGCCATGTCGCCGACGAAGACGCCGATGGCGGTTCCCGGAATCATCCGACCGAGCACGAGGTCGCCCGGCATCCCGAACACCCCGACTAGTAGCCCGGCCATGATGACTAGGTCGCTCGTGTTGTCGAGCATCAGTCCGAAGAAAGCGTTGACGTCCCCGGTTCTCGCCCATCGGTAGTGCGCCGGGATCCATCGAGAGAGAGAGAATACGCTGCGAGAGGATTCCAAGGGTGAAGCTCCTTGCCACGTCTGACGGTAGTTGCTCGCTCGCGCGAGTGTCGTACCGCACAAAATAGGGAGGAACGCCTGCGAAATCCACGGGGTCGCGCGGACGAGGCCGCCCCAGCACGGCGCATCCGAGCGCACCGGCAGCACCGGCCCGCCTCAGCGTGGGCGTTGGCCGACGCGGCAACGGCGCTTAGGTTGATGAGTCCGGGCGCCGCGGAACTCGCGGCCTGAATACCACCTGATGTTCGCGCGGAGCGTCTTGCGCATGTCGCGTGCAACAGAGGCGAGGCTATTGATGCAGGCGGGCGGAAGACCCCCTCTGGATCTCGTCTGCGGCATCAACGTCGTTCGTGTGAGGACGGATCGTTACGTCTTCTGGGCCGAGGAGCACGGCGGTCGATGGCAGATGCGCTGCGAACTGGGCGGTTCGACCGACGCGCACGACGCCGGCGCGAATGTCCTCGCGTGGGATCTGGCGGTGGTCGGTGGCGATGCGTATCCGTTTCGCCGCGCGCTGCTCGTGTGGGTCGATGAGCGGCAATTCGAGCTGCGGTTCGAGACCGATCAGGCGATGGGCGCGCGTTGCCACGTAACCGGCGACGCGGCCGACCCACGCCTGACCGTGGAGATGTGCGCCGACAGTCCGCTGGAGATGTCTCTGACCGTGTCGGGCGGCTCGACCGGGCTGACTGTCGAGCATGGGGCGATGGCTGCCGGCCACGACGGCGCCCGCGTCGTGGGCACGCATCCGGATCGCTGGAGGGACGCCGACCGTGTTCTCGGGCGCGGTCTGGTGATGGCCCGGGCGACGATTGCCGCCGCTTGGACATCTGAAGCGCACGCAGGCTAGTCGCTAGGCTCGTTCTCGTCGGCGGCGTCGTCCGCGACCGATGGCTCCACGAACGGGTCGTCGGCCTGGCCACGCTCACTGTCGTCCTCGCCCGCCTCAGACGACTCGCCATCGCCCTTTGCCTCGGGCTTGGCCGACGCCCGCTCCTCCGGCTTCGGCTCGAAGGTGCCCGGCGGCAGCGGCCTGTAGCGAGGCGGGTCGACCCGTTTGATCGCGGCGGGAACGGGGTTGGCTTCGCTCGGAGTTGGCGCAGTCACCGGTTCGGGCGACCCCGCACAACCGAGAAACACCGCGAGCATGGCCGAAACCACGGCGGCGCGGACGTCGGAGATTGTCGTTCGGAACATGCGCGCCTCTGAACAGACTTGCGGCAGCCATCGTTCTCTCATACGGAAGATACGCAGAGGAGGCACTGCTTGAACATCTCGGTACGTGACTTCGCGGAGCCTGACTACCCGGCCATCGTGGCGATTCACAACGCGGCACTGCCGCACGATCCGGCGTCGGTGGCGGGGATGCGCCACTGGGACGCTCATCGCGACCCGCGCTGCAAACACCGGCGATGGGTTGCCGAAGAGAGAGCACCGTGGTCGTGTTGTGCGGGTATTCACAGAACGGCCATGATTACCACCCGCTGAAGTTTGGGCTAGACGTAGTGGTTCACCCTGAATGGCAGGGGCAGGGCCTCGGCGGCCGGTTGTACGGCCACGTGGTCGCCGCGCTCAAGGAGCACGGCCCGGAACGACTGAGCATCTGGACGCGAGAGGACCTGGTGCGGTCGGTGCGCTTCGCCACGGATCGTGGCCACACGGAAAACATGCGGGAGTGGGGTTCGCGGCTCGACGTGACGGCATTCGACCCGACGGCGTTCGAAACGGCGTGCACGAGCGTCCGCGATGCCGGGATCGAGATCAGATCACTGCCCGAGATCGAGACGGACGAGGACTATCTGCACCGACTGATCGAGGTCGAGCATGCCATCCAGATCGACGTGCCCGGATCGGACTCGCCCCTGATACCGACTCCCGAGCAGTTCATGGCGTCTGTGTTGAGCAGCCCGACGCTGCTGCCAGGAGCGTACCTCGTTGCAGTCTCCGGCGGTGAGTACGTTGGGATGTCCAACCTGTGGAGGGTGAGTCCGGACGACCCCGAAGCATCTCTGGGGACGGGGCTGACCGGAGTGCGGCGCGAGTACCGACGCCGCGGCATTGCTACCGCGATGAAAGTGCACGCACTCCGATGGTGCAAAGAACAGGGCTACAGTGAAGTCCGAACGTCGAACGAGGTCGACAATCCGATGTTCGCAATCAACGAGCGCCTGGGTTTCGTGAAAGACCCGGCGTGGGTCGAGTACATGAAGGTCTTGAGAGAGGAGTCGCTATGAGCATTGCGATTCGCGATTTCGTGGAAGCCGACTACCCGGTCATTGTGGAGATATGGAACGCTGTCCGCCCGCACGACGCCCGCATCGAAGGCGGGATGCGGTACTCTGACGAGCACCGCGACGCTCGGTGCAGGCACCGGCGCTGGGTAGCCGAGGAACGCGGGACGGTCGTGGCGTGGTGCGAGTACTCGCAGCATCCTGACGACTACCATCCGCTCAGGTTCGATCTGGATGTCCAGGT
>CAZSJP010000227.1:0-7270 GCA_964606675.1 uncultured bacterium | reverse complement strand
GGCGCGGATGGCCGCTCGTACCCTGGCTGGTGGTCATGGCGTGGTCGGCGGTTGTCGCGGTGATCGCCGCCAAGGCGCTGACGGTACCATTCGGGGAGTGGCGGCTTGCGCTTGCTGCTGGCGCCTTCCCGACAGCGCCGGGAAACACGTTCCTCGGGATGCTCGTGGGCGGCGCCTGCGCGGTCGGTCTGGCGCGTCGCCTCGTGGGCTTCAGAGGTTCCGTTCTCGACGCCTTCATCCCGGCAGTACCCATCGCGCTTGCCATCGGGCGAGTCGGCTGCCTGCTCTCGGGATGCTGCCATGGTACGACGACGAATCTCCCATGGTCGATAGCTTATGAAGCAGCAGATTCGGTCCCGGTGCATCCGACGCAGCTCTACGAAATCGCGGCGATGGTCGCGCTCGTCATCGCGGCGAGGCGATGGGGCCCGCTCCTGAAGCGACCGGGAAGCCTCTTCTGGTCGTACGCCGCTACGTACTCCGCGTATCGCTTCTTCGCGCAGTTCCTGCGCGAGAACCCCTCGGCATCGACGGGATTGACGCCATTGCAGTGGTGGCTGGTTGGTTCCGCTCTGGCGTTTTCGGCGTACGTGATCCTACGCGAGCGTGGATGGACACTGCGGACCGATGTCGTCGCTCCGGTGACGGCCTCGTCCGCGCGAACGCTCTCGGCATCCTTGCCCGTGCTGGCGCTTGGATTGTTGGCCGGGGATTGGTTCACACAGACCGAGGCAGCGTTGCTGGCCGCGATGGCCCAGGCGGGGCTGGTCGTGCTGGGGTGGGAGTTGGCGCACGCCGAGGTGGGTGCGCGCAGGCGGTGGACGACGGCTGTAGCAACGGGTGCACTCGTGTTCGTGCTGGCCCCAAGCGCCGGCACGGAGGACGGCACGCGCGAAAGCAATGATTCCACTTACGTTACGGTCAGCATGAGCGGCATGAAGGGTCAGTTTCCTCATGTCAATATTTGCGGCGGCGCTCATATGCATCGCTATCGAGTAGCCGGAGCCGGCGTGTCGGTCACGGTCGCGCGCGACGGGATTCCCAAACCGAAGTTCGATAGAGATCCCAAGCTCACGTTCGGCGTTAGGGGCTTCGCGGGCGAAGACGACTGGGACCCCTACACCGAGACGATACTCGTAGGCACCGGTCCGCACGGCGGCGGTCCGGTAGCGCGAGAGGTCGAGCGCGGCGGCGGACCCTACAAGATGGTCGGCGTGAATCCCTACGTGCGATACGACTCGCGTTGGATCGGACTGGGTCTCGGCACCAATCTGGGGAATCTGTTCGACGAAGCACACTACAAGATCGTGGATGACGAAGAGGCGGATCCCCTGGTCCGGCAGATACAACTATCCGGGCGACTCGGGCCCAAGGACGTCTTCTTCGTCGAGGCGAAGGTCCACGACCATTTCCCCGGGAGCTACCCCGTGCCCGAGGTGCAGCTAGGTGTGGAATGTCATGACGTTGTCACCACCCAAGCTGAGGAAGTTGATGATGGACACGCGGTTGAGACGACAGCGCCAAGAGTTCCGGCAGTGTGCGTCCCCAGGCTGTTGTGTGGGGTGCGTTCTACGACTGCATGCCGTACGTTCGCCGGTGCACGTGGTGAGGACAACGTCATGACACATCACAGCTAGGTCTCGGGATAGGCTTGCCCAACGAGAGCACGCTGCTACTCGGCGTGTCCGAAGGAGGGTTCTACGTCAATCCTGAGATCGCGTTGCCGGGCGGGCTGATGTTCAGCCCGTTCGCGTCGTACATGGCGACCGGGCGGACCGACAACGATGGAGTCGACCAGGGAACTCGATACCAGTACGGGATGAGCGTCAGGTACAGCTTCGGTCTGAGGTAGGCGACACGGTCTCGGTGCCGGCAGGGAGACCGGTAGGAGGGGTTCTTGCGATGGATCCGATGCTGGTTGTTCCCGCCGACTGGGGCGCAAACGCCTACGGGGCATTCTATCTGCTTGCGTTCACGGTCGGCGGCGGGATTCTCTTCTACGAAGGCCGCCGACGCGGATGGCCGCTCGTGCCATGGCTGGTAGTCATGGCGTGGTGGACGGTCGGCGCGGTGATCGGCGCGAAGGCGTTTGCGATCCCGCTCACGGTCTGGCGCGACGCGCTTGCCGCCGGGGTTCTGCCGGCAGCACCCGGGAAGACGTTCCTTGGCATGCTCGTCGGCGGGCTGGTGACGGTCGGTCTTGCGCGTCGGCTGGTGGGCTTCAGAGGCCCCGTTCTCGATGCGTTCGTCCCGGCGTTGCCCATCGCGCTCGCCGTCGGCCGCCTGGGCTGCTTGCTCTCGGGGTGCTGCCATGGTACGGCGACGAGTCTCCCGTGGTCGATAGCGTACGAGGCGGCGGGACTGGCCCCGGTGCATCCGACCCAACTCTACGAGATCGCTGCGATGCTCGGGCTCGTCTTCGCGGCGTGGCGATGGGAGCGGCTCTTGCGGCGATCGGGAAGTCTCTTCTGGTCGTATGCCGCAGCGTACTCCGTGTATCGCTTCCTCGCGCAATTTCTGCGCGAGAACGCCTCGACTTCTGCGGGATTGTCGCCGTTGCAGTGGTGGCTGGCGGGCTCGACGCTGGTGTGTGCCGGGTACGTGATCCTACGCGAGCGCGGATGGATGCTATCCTTTGACGCCGTCGCGCCCACCGCAGCATCGCGTGCGCGAACGCTATCGGCCGGCATGCCCGTGTTAGCGGTCGGTCTTGGCGCCGGGAGTTGGTTCACACAGACCGAAGCATCGTTGCTGGCCGCCGTGGCGCAAGCCGGTCTGGTAGTTCTTGTGTGGGAGCTGGCGCGCGCTCACGTGCGCGCAGGCAGCCGTTGGGCGACATCGGCAACAGCCATCGCGCTCGTGTTCCTGCTGGTTCCCAACGCTGGCACCCAGGACAGTAGTTGGCCGCGCCGCGACTCGTCGTACGTTACGGTGAGCCTGAGTGGGATGAGGGGGCAGTATCCGGAGGGAACGCCGGGGCTACACCACACGGGGGAGTGCGGCCCTCAGCATCTGCATCGCTACAAGATCGGGGGAGGCGGCGTCGCCTACACCCTCATACGCAGAAACCGCCGCCGATTCGCCGTCGGCCTCAGAGGTTTCGGAGGCACGGAGAGCTGGGACGACTACAAGGTGTCCGGCTCTTCGGGCCCAGTGCCCGGCAGCGGGGGGTCCCACACGATCTGGGGCGTCAACCCGTATGTGGGGTTCGACTCCAGGTGGGTCGGGTTCAGTGTCGGCGCCAACTTTGGGGATCTGTTCAATGAGGGACACCGTGAGGCACTGTCCGGCCGGACATTCGATGAAAACTCCGACCGATTCGCGCCGCGAGCGCAACTATCCGCGCGGCTCGGCCCCAAAGACGTCGTCTTCTGGGAGATGAAGATCAACGACCATTTCCCAGGCAGCTACCCTAAGCCCGAAATGCAGTTTGGGATTGGGATCGGGTTGCCACACGAGGGCGCGTTGAGGGTGGGAGTATCCGACGTAGGGTGGTACCTGAATCCTGAGATCGGAGTGCAGGGCGGGCTGATATTCAGTCCGTTCGCGTCGTACATGGGGCACGACCAAGTCAAAGATGGTGTCGTGGTCGCCGAGAAGGATCGCTACCTTTTCGGGCTGAGCGTGAGGTACAGCTTCGGTATCGATTGGACGCCGTACTCAGAGCCCGGACGGCGCACGACCAGGTGAGCGATGCGTCGCGGTCTGCCAGAGCGGTCGGTACCGGATCGGGACGAGCCTGAGGTACGCCATCGGACTGCTGTGAGCGGCCATCGGCGTGCCCCAATCGGCTCGGACCCAGCCGGAGCCTTCCGCCTTGGTGACGGAAGGGGCATATTAACTACGACGAGCGAGCAAACTCGAACGGGCAAGTGCGTTGGGGGGAAGAGTCCATGAATCCTCGAAATCGTCTGATGCAGTCGCTGAAAGGCGCGTGGGTCGACTGCGTGCCGCTGATACTCGACGGATGCAGTTTCGCCACGAGGGCGGAGATCGCGAAGCTCGGAGACCCGCGGCGCAGAGAGATAGCCGAGCGCGCGTTCGAGCTTACGGCGGCCGACGTCTCCGTGCCGTCCAATATCAACCGATATCTCGTCACGCCGGAAGACTCGATTCGTCTGACGGATCGCCGGCAACAGAACGGCACCACCGAGTGGACGCACGAGATAGCGACCCCGAAGGGGCCTCTGACGGCCGTCACGGCGTCGGCGGCGGACACCAACACGACGTGGACCATCAAGTACCCGGTGGAATCGCTGGACGATATCGACAAGATCGCGTCGGTGCCGTGGGACCTGCCGACCGACCTCAAAGGCGTGGACGAGTCCGACCTTCCGGACGGGTTCGAGACGAAGTGTCTGCTCGGTACGGGTGTGTCTTCGCCGTTCGTGTGCGTCGCCGGGATGATGCCGTTCCAGTATTTCCTGGAGCTTTGCGCCACCGACCTCGATCTCATCAAGGAACTCACCCAGACTTGCCTCGACCGGATCATGGCGATTCTGGATCTGTTGCTGGTGGGGAGCAAACTCGACTTCGTGTGGATGGGCGGCTGCGAGTGGCTGACACCACCGATGGGTTCGCCGCAGCTTTACGACGAGCTGGTGCAGAAGTTCGAGGCGCCGCTCATCGATCGGATGCATGACAGCGGCGCGCTCAACCATCTTCACTGCCATGGGAACGTCCGCTCCACGCTGGAGTTGGCGATCGAACGCGACGCCGACTATTTCGAGCCGGTCGAGCCTCCGCCCGATGGCGACGTAACCTTCGCCGAAGCCAAGAAAATAGCGGCCGGCCGTATAACTCTCGGCGGCAACATCGAAGGGCGCATCGTAGAGAATGAGAGCGTGGAGGCCGTCGAAGCGGCTGCGCGGGCGGCCTTCGAGGGCGGCAAGGACCGGATGGTGCTGAAGCTCAGCGCGGAGGTGATTCAGCGGAAGATGAGTGAGCAAGCGCTGAAGAATCTGCACAAGGTAATCGACGTGTGGGAAGAGCTTTCGTGACGTCGTGGCGATGGAGACAAGCGCGTGAACGTCGTATGGATCGTCATCGACACTCTCCGGCCGGATCACCTCGGCTGCTACGGCTATCCTCGGCCCACAAGCCCTAACATAGACCGCCTCGCCGCCGAGGGGGTCTTGTTCGAGGACTCCTACGCATCCGCTATCGCCACTGGGCCAGGTTTCACGAGCCTCTTCACCGGACTCGCAGCCGTCAATCACGGGTTCTACGTCACTCCTTGGGACGTCCCCAACGCACCACTCTTGGACGACCGAATCATGACGCTGCCGGAGCTTATCCAGGCGCATGGAGACTACACCACGGCCGGGTTCAGCAGCATCTTCAACTTCCGATCCCACATGAAGCAGTTCGTTCGTGGCTTCGAGTACTACGTGAACCCGACGCGTTCTCCGGGGTGGCTGCATCATCTGGTCGTTGCCGACGAGATCAACGACCGATTTTTGCCGTGGCTGGAGCAGCACGCCGATGGCGATTTCTTCGCGTTCGTCCACTACTGGGACCCGCACGGGCCCTACAACATGCCGGACGAGCACCGTGGCCGGTTCGACCGCCGGAGTGGCGATTTGCCGACGACGACCGCGCCCGACGGGTACGAGTACGTCCCCGGCTGGGGGCTGGCCGACCGATTGGACGTCGGCTCGGGGAATCGGAGTATCGACCTCTACGACGACGAGGTATCGTACGTCGACGAAGCAGTGCGGCAGGTCTGCGAGAAACTGAACGACTTGCGGATATGGGACGACACGACGATCGTCCTGACCGGCGACCAATGCGAGGACCTCGATTTGCACGGGTCATGGGGCCACGGCACGGTGCACGAAAGCACCATTCGCGTGCCGCTGATCGTTCGCGACCCGACGCGCGGCGCACGTGGGCAGCGGATGAGCGGCTTCGTGCAGCACGCGGATAACCTGCCCACGATCCTGGCGCGGTTCCCACAACAGGAACGCCCCGGATTCAAGCGGTTGGCCGAGACGTGGATGCCGGAGATCCCCGAGACGTTCGATGGCCGCGATCTATCGGCGCTTGCCGAGGGCAACCGGGCCGCTGCCGATGAGATAGTGGTCGAGTGCACCGACGGCCGGGCATACATCGCGCCGCCGTGGAAGCTCATATGGCACAGCGACGGCAGCGCGAGCGAGCTGTTCCATCTGGATAACGACCCGCTGGAACTCAACGACCGCAGCGACCACGAGCCGTCCAAGGCCGACGAGCTGACGGACAAGCTGCGAGGTTGGTTGGAGCGCAACCTGCGCGACGGCAACCGCTCCGAGGAGGGCCGCGACGATCCGATACTCAAGACCGCCTCGTGAACCGGCCGCCCGCGCCCTTCGTCCTACAGATCGATGCCTCCGATTCCAGTAAGTTCCCCCACACGAAGGAGACCGGCGTGTCGACGAGATTGGACAGCGAGGAATCGGCTCGGAGATGGGACGCGCATGCAGACCTGTTCGGCTCGTTGATCGGCGAGCAAGGCGACATACACCGTCGTCTGCTGCTGAATCCGGTCGTGTTCGAGTTCCTCGGCGACCTCGGAGGCAAGCGCGTTCTGGACGCCGGTTGCGGCGAGGGGTATCTCAGCCGCATGATGGCGCGGAAGGGCGCATCCGTCGTCGGGGTGGACTATTCGCGTGAAATGCTGCGTCTGGCGAATGAGCGCACCGACGCCTCTACCGACGCGGAGTACCACCACTGCAGCGCCGAGCGGCTCGATTTCCTGGACGACCAAACGTTTGACGCGGTCGTATCCAACATGGTTCTGATCGATCTGGAGGACTACCGGAGCGCCATCGACGAGGCGTACCGAGTGCTCATGCCGGGCGGGGTGTTCGTCCTGTCGATCTCGAATCCGCCGTTCAGTGTTCCGGGGCACTCGGGCTGGCACACGGGCGACGATGGCGAGAGGCTGCACTGGAACACCGACGCGTACTTCACCGAGGGGGCGTACGAGATGCCTGTACTGGCGCACTCGGAGGCCACGTTCATACAGTTCCATCGGACGCTAACGAGCTACGCGCGAGCCATATTGCGTGCCGGGTTCGTCATTGAGGATCTGGTCGAGCCCGAGCCGTCTGATGAAGCGATCCGAGAGTATCCTGAGTTCAGCCGGAACCATCTTCGCATGTCGCACTTCATAGTCTTCAAGCTCAGAAAGTAGCCGGTGCCGCTACGAGTGCTAAGCGTTCGCGGCGATCTCCCGAATGGCCCCGACGACGGCTCCGATACACGCCACGCGGTTGGCCGTGAGGGG
>CAZSJP010000226.1:0-7288 GCA_964606675.1 uncultured bacterium | reverse complement strand
CCGCCTGCCCGCGGCGAGGTCCATGTCGATGAGGAAGCGGATCTCCTCCGGGTCTGTGACGGTCAGCGCGCCGCCCAGAAGCCGCGAGTTCTCGAGGGCGATTCGTTCGGCGGCCAGGGTCACCATGGCGGGCGGGACGTCGCCGGGGATGACTGGCGGCACACCGCCGTTTCCACGCGAGTCCCAGAAGCGGGCCATCAGTATGGCCTCATCGGTCGACGCAGGGCGAACGTCCTCGGTCTCGGGGTCGCAGTAGTTGAGTCCGGCGTAGCAGCCGCCGAGGGTGAACGGGGCGGTGTCGGCTCCGGGCGCAACGACACCGCCCGCGCGCCGACATTCGAGATAGGCGCGTACGGCGTTCTCGTCGAACAGGATACGGTCGCCGGCGAAAGACACGCTCGCCCGCTCGGCCAGCTTCGACCGGACGCCTTCATGCGTGCACCGGGTACCGATTTCTCCGAGCACCGAGAGCGAATCGCACAGAATCGCTTCGAGATCGGCGTCATCCCATGGCTGCGTGATCCTCGGACTCCACTTCGTCATGTAGGCTCCTCTGTTTGTAAGTATGCCGGCCGCCCTATCACAGCCGCAGCCTGGCAACATAGACCGACGCGGGAGCGTCCTTCGTGCCGCTGCCTTCATGCGACGAATAATACGCGAGGAGTCCCTCCGTATCGCTCAGCGCAACGAAGTTCGTATACGAAGTGTCTCCGCCGCTTGGCAGGTCGATTCCCTCGACAAGATGCGGAGTCTCACCTGGCGCGAGACCTTCCAGCCAGCCGACGGACGTGCGCACGTTGTCGGTACCACTCGCCTGTTCACCGTCGAATCGTCGCCCGCCGACGAGGTATCGGTCGCCCCATCTCGCCAGCATCGGGCCACCGATAAAGCGGTGCAGCAAGGCGCGCGTCCAGTCGGTATAGGGCGGGCTCGCCCTCCAGAAGACAGCGTTGTGCGGGGGCGGTCCCACCGTACGCATGATCGCGAGCACCGTTCCGCCCTCCTCGAACTGGAATGCCGTCTCATCGCCACCCTCCTGCGGGAAGTGGATGACCGGCCTGAAGCGGAGACCGTCATCGCTTTCCATCAGTGTGGACTCGTTCAGCCGGTCGCTCAGCGCCGCATCATCGGTGAACGCAAATCCCCGTTTTCTCCGGGCGTTGAGGTACACCTTGCCATTGTGCGTCACGGCACGCCACACGAAGTGCCCCAGCGTCCCCTCCAGGTGTGTCGGGCCGATCCAGTTCGTCCCATCCGACGAGTACACGCAGAATCCGAGCAGGTGGTTGTACTCGTATCTTACGTCCTCCACGAGCCAACCGGCGACGTACACGAACAGTGTGCCGCTATGGACAACGAAGTGAAGGTCGCGTAGATCCCTCCCTGGTACATCGAAATGGAGGACTTCGGTCCACTCGACCCCGTCGAGGCTGCTGAGAATGCGAGCGGACGTCCCTTCGAGCCCCAGGTGACCGACCGGGTTGCATCTCATTGCTAGGTAGAATCGGTCTCCGAAGCGAATCAGGTCGGGGAAACCGTTGTGATTGCCGTCGCTGAAGACGCAGCGTATGGAGTCGACCTGGATCGTTGGTGTCATGGTAATCCTATCCGGCAAAGAGATTGTCCCGTCGCGCAAGGTTGCCTCTCAGCACGCAAGTGTGCGGGCCGCGCCATCACTTCGCGGCCCACGCGGCGAGCGCTTCGGCCAGCGCATCCGACCCGCGTTCGAGCGCGCCGAGCACCGCGCGTTCCTCGGCGGTCTGTGCGTACGGCGCGTCCTCGCCCCGCTCGACTATCTCGCGGTACGTGCGACCGACCGCTTCGTCGAGCGTCACGCGCGGCGCCCAGCCACTGTCTCGCTCAATGCTGCCCAGATCGTAGATGCGATGCCGCGCGAACGACGCCTGGTCGGGGAACGCCGCTAGCCACGCGTCGCCGGGGACCGACAGGACGTCGAGCCTTACGCCTAGCTCACGAGCGATCAACTCGTAGTACTCGCGTGTCGGCGCCGCGGTGACGCTCATCAGGTTGTAGGCGCTACCGAAACACGCTTCGCATCCCATCGCCGCGGCGATTGCATCGCCCGCGTCGTCGACGTGGAGCGGCTGGAGAATGTACGTTCCGGCGTCGATCAGTACGACGGGCACTCCCTGGCGCAATCGGTCGAGCAGCGTCGAATCGCGGCCTTGCATCGAGCCGCTGCCGAACCGCCCGCCACGGCCCATGATGTGCGGCGGACGGAAGACGGTGATGGGCAGTTCGTCCTGTTCGAACAGCGCTTCCTCGCAATCGACCTTGCCGTCGCTGTACGGCGTGCCCGCGCGCAACGGCGCATCTTCGTCGATCGGCAGCCGCTGATAGGTCGGGTCGTACGCGAAGTCGCTGCTTATCATGATCAGGGGCCCGATTCGGCCGGAGAACAGGCGTAGGTCGTCCTCGGCGTCCGTCCGAGTGTACGCGATGCCGTCGACGACGACCTCTGGCTGCACTCTATCGACAAGCGCTTCCATCGCGGCGAGGTCGTACCGGTCGACTACGACCGAGTCGGCCGCTCTTGGCAATTCGGGCGGTCTGTTGCCCCGCGACGTCGCGGTGACGTTGTGCCCGAGGTCCACCAGTCGCCTGACTACGCCGGAGCCGAGTAGCCCCGTGCCGCCCATCACCAGAACACGCATGATCAACCCCAAGTTGGGAGTGCACGACCGGGTCGCAGCGCACGCCGCGCGCCATTCCCGACACAGAATCTAGCACCGGACCGCGCCCTGCGCATGGGATTGCCGCCTCTACCCCGGCAACGCCGCGGGTTGACGCATCATACCTTGCCTCCGTCCTTGAGACTGTACGCATCAAGCAAGGCTCACAAGCGCCGCATGGGCACGATGCGCGCGTCCTCGACAACCGCGATCGGAAGGCTCCGGCTATGACGGCACCGACGTTTGCGACGACGGATCTGCTCGACCGCACGTTCCCGCAGCACCAACCGGAGTTTCGGTTTGCCGGCGGCTCGCGAGCGGGTTGGGAACGGTGGCGTACGGGCCTTCTCAGCGCGCTCCGTGGGGCATTCGGCGACATCCCGAGCCCGGCACCCCCGCCCGCGTTCGAGGCAGTCGAGACGATCGAGTCAGAGCGTCACGTCCGCAAGAAGATCGTCTGCGAGACGAGGGTCGGCGTACCTGTGCCGGCGTGGCTCTGCGTCCCGCGGGGTATCGAGCGTCCGGCACCAGGCGTGCTGTGCATCCACGGTCACGGCCCCCACGGCAAAGACGCACTCGTCGACCGGGCGGCCAGTGAGACGGGGCTGCCATTCGCAACGGCACTCGCCGACAAAGGATGCGTCACGCTCGCACCCGAGCACGCGGGGTTCGGCGAGCGCGATTCCGGGGGGCGCTGCAACCTGCTCCACGCCCGTCTCAACTTGCTCGGCATCGACCTCACCGGCTACCGCGTCCACGATCTCGTGCGAGCGACCGATCTATTGGCATCGCTCCCCGAGGTGGACGAGCGGAGGATCGCCGACGTCGGCTTCTCGCTCGGATGCTGGCTCGCCGAGGTCCACACGGCGTTCGACGCCCGGGTTCGTGCGACGGTGCTGAGCGGATGGTTCACGACGCTTGCGCAAACCGTCTGGACCGGGCACTGCGTCTGCCACCGGACGCTCGGGCTCGGAGCGATCTGCGAGACCCCTGACATCATCGGGCTTGCCGCGCCGCGCCCCGTCGACCGAGAGCCTTCCACACCTCACCCCTCCTTCGACCAGTTCCGGAAGTCCAGCGTCAGCTTCTCGCCGCCGGCCTCGACAATGTACAGGCCGCTCCCGAACTCGCTCCGAACGAACGGGCACTCGATGGACGGCCAGCCGGCATAGTCCGAGCTCACGCCGTCAACCGCGCATTCGACGGCTGGGCGCTGTGCTCGGTACTGCAAGTGCGTTTCCACGGACGGGACCTGGCCGTCGGTTCCAACGTACGACTGCGCGTCTGGAGGTGGCCCGGGGTTCATGATCTCCAGGTCTGTGCCGTCCAGTGCGGTGTAGCGTACCCGCCACTCGTCTTCGTCGGTCTCCGGGCGACGCTGGTTCACGGCATCGACGAACGCCTCGAACGAGTGCCAGTCGGCAGCGCGCGCGGCCTCCAGCACCACTCCATGGCGACGACGGGCGCCAACCAGTTCCCAGCACTCGCGTCCCTCGAAGTTCGAGAAGAGGCTGTACGAGCACGTGACGGCGTTCTGCAACGTCCCGCCTGTATTGCCGGCGTACGCTCTCCGACGGAAGAGGAACGGAGCCAGGGGGTAGACGGCGACGTACGTCCCTGCGGTACGCAGGCACAGCCATTGCGGCTGCTGCTCGACAGCAAACCTCTCGGGCGGAGTCGACCATTGGTCCACTTGCGTCGAGAAATGGCCGTGGATCGACGGATGCGGATCAGATTCGGGGATGTTGTACAGAGCGATGATCGCGTTCTTGTGTTGCACGATGTGCTCGTACTCCGACGCACCGTCCCAGACCCCCGACTTCTCGGTCTTGGTCGGCTGGTTAGTGAAGATCATTGAGAAAGGATCGCTCGCGTCGATCTTGAGGCCCCACCTCAGTTGGTTGTCCGGCCACGCATGGCCGTAGAGCGAACCGAGCGCGAACGAGTCGGTCATGAAGGTGTAACGTCGTATGTCGACGGGCACACTATTCGACCCGACCTCGGCGTGTCGCTCGCGTATCTCGTACGGCTCGTCACGTTCCCGCGCGGCGGCGAGGATCGCCGGGTGCGGCGCGTAGTCCGTGTCCGCCGCCGTGAATAGCAGCCACAGTGAACGGGGGTCCACGATCTTCTCCGCCCCGTAGAACAAGAACGACCACAGTTGCGACGGGTGATTCGTCGTGTGGATCAGGCCGTGATCGTACGCCCGGCTATGTCCTCCCGCGTACATGTCGCCGAGCCGGTTGACCGCGTGGTGTAGCGCGACATAGTCGGCCATCATCTCCGCCATGTGCGACACCTCCGGGTCTGCTGCCAGTTCGCAGAGGTTGAGGAGGGGCATCGTGTACGCCATGCAGTAGAATGGGCTGTGGTATTCGGGGTGCCCGTAGACGCACCGGCTCTCGCCCCACGCCCGCAGCCAGTCCAGGCTTGCACGATATGCGGTTTCGGCGCTGACGCCATCTATCGGGCGGTCTGGATACGCTTGCGCGACCAGGAGGCGCGTCGTCGCCAGCATCACCTTGTGATTCTCGGTGTGAATACTGTCGTACAGCCCCTTGAACGAGAACCCCTCCGTGAGCCTACCGATGATCCGGTCCAGCAGCGCCTTCGGTACCTGGTCGCCATGGCGAAGCGCGACGCGGATGTACCCAGGGACGGTGAACATGCACGTGCTCGACAACCCTTGCTCCAGGTAGCCGAGTGCCCCATCGAGGTCCTTGCCCCGGACGAGCCTGGCCAGTGCGTACCAGACCACTGACCGGCGATCGTAGGCGCGCTCGGGGTGCTCTGCGGCCAGGCGATCGGTGATCGTTGCCTTCGCGGCGCTGATGTCCATTCCGCTGCTTTCCAGTGATAGGCTCGTGCTCTATTCGCCACTGTTCATGGAGAATCGAATGCCCGGGATCGGATATCCGTCCGCGTCGGTGATGCGCAGCGCGAAACGCCAGGCCTCGGTCGCCTGGATGATAGTGGCGACCAGCAGCGTAGCGCCCTTCGGCATCTTCACGGGTATCCGTTCGTTGAACTGGTACCGGTCGCGGTGGAAGCCGTTGTGGACCACGGGTTCGTAGTCTGGGCGATCCAGCACGACAGTACCTCCCAGTCGGACTGTCAGTCCGTCGTGCCAACCGAGATGGAGCACCGCCTCGCGCTCCGCGTCGCTGTGCACCCACGTGGCCAGATGCATGCTCATGTTGTCTGCGCCGATGAAATCGAACACCGAGCGAGTGTTCACCAGGCCTCGGGGATCGTGGCTGTTCCACTGGAACCATCGCACCATGCCGTCGCGACCGTAGAACGACCGCTTCGCGTCGATCGGCTGTTCGAGCGCTTCGGCCGCTGTCCGAGTACCGATATGCGGGTTGCTCAGCGGACCGAGCACCCACCATGTGCCCGGCGTACCGAACGCATCGCACAGTGAGTCGGGTGAGCGTGTCTGATCGTCGAACTCCCGCACTGCATCGAAGATCCGAAGCATACGCGGATCGGCGTCAGGCATTTCGCGGTAGCGGACCCGGTCGCGCAACACGTTGTGCCAGCCAGAGACTGCGGCTTCCGCATCGGGAAACTCAGGTCGGCGGCCGCCTCCTTCCCACTCACTGCCTGGCCCGGGCACGTACCACAACCCGTGCGACGAGAACGACCAGAGATACCGCTTGCTCAGCGACCGCAGAATCCGCATCTGCAGGAGCCGCTCGGCGTGCTCCTCCGCCCATGGCCTGACCGGGTAGTCCGACGCCTCCGATTCGGCCATATGAAGCGCCCACACGCCCGGCGCGACGGTGCATCGCCGTGCCCAGTAGGCCAGCGTCGAGTCCTTCGCGAAGTTCCCCATACGGCACTCGTCGAACCGTGGGACCGAGGCCTGGGTGACCGGGTCGTGCATCCGGTAGGAGTACTCCGACGCGAGGTGGCAGCCCCCCGGTGCGTCGCGCTCAGCCATCATGTCGATGAGGCCCAGCAGGTACCGCACCTCGATCGGGCGTGTGCGGATGCCGCCGGGCAGCAGGAACACGACGGCGTCGGGGGACTCGTCGAGCACACCCTCCATGGCGGCTCTTCCCTGCCTGTATGCCCCATCCAGATGGTCGGCCGGCGAGTACCCGTCTTATGCGTAGATCTCGTGGTCGAGCTCGTACCGGGGGTAGGGGTATTCGAGGTCGATGCTGACGCCTCGAAAGCCTGCCTCGCGGGCGGCGCGTCCAAGCGCACCGAAATGGCGGTTCATCCTGGATGTGAAGTCGCCCGATAGCAGCAGTTCCGCACACGGCCACTCATCGCCGGAACCGAACGATACCCCTAACAGGTTCTCGGTGATCCCGGCGCCCCGGAGCGCCGCGACGTTCTCTCTCGCCAGAGACAGCCATTCGCCGTCGGCCAGCGGGGTCCCATCGATGCCAATCCGGGACAGGACGCCGCTATCCCAGCTTCCACAGACGAAGTAGCAGCCATCGTACAGACCACAGAGTTCCTCAGCATGGTCGTTCACGTACGCGTTCGGCGTCATCGCGTAGCCGATTGTCTTCGGCAACTCGTCGTTCGGGTTCGCACTCATGGGCGCTTCCCCCCATTGTCGCGACACTGAGACCGCC
>CAZSJP010000225.1:0-7290 GCA_964606675.1 uncultured bacterium | reverse complement strand
AGGAAGCTGCCGGACTCGTCCAATGCCCATACGCCACCCGCGTAGGTGCCCGCGGAATTCCCAACGACGGTGCAGTTGCGCAGGATGAGCGTGGCCGGGAAGTCTGCCGTGCTGGCGATTCCGCCACCTTCGTTCCCCTGCGCGACGTTGTTCGAGACAAGGCAGTAGTCCATCTCGAGGTGCCCGGCCACATTGAACACACCGCCGGCGCCGCTCATCGACACGTTGTTCGTCACGCGCACATCGGTCAGGTAGGCGTTGTCGCCGAAGATGGCGATGCCGCCTCCGGCGCCGGCGGCGTTGCTGTCAACGTCGACGTCGTTCATGATGAGTGTTTCCGGCGGCGACGCGTCCGCACCCGCACACACCCCGCCACCGAAAGCATTCATGGCCCCGTTCAGCCGTATGGTGCTCGACGATATCTCCACATGGGAATTGTCGGAGAAGACGCCCCCGCCCATATCATCGGCCAGGTTTCCGAGGATCGTGCATCCGGTGACTAGCAGATTCGATGGCGTCTCTACGCCGTCCCACACCGCGGCGATGCCGCCTCCGCTCTCGTAGAGAGCCTCGTTCTCGGAGATCGTGCACCCGGTGAACGTCGCCGACGCGGCATACATGTACACGCCGCCGCCGGGTCCATCCGAGCTGGCGTTCTGCGATATCTCGCAGTCCAGCGCGGTCACCGAGCCATCGTCGAAGACCCCTATGCCGCCCCCGACAGAACCCTCGTTGTCGTGGATGCGGGAGTACGCGAGGCCGAGCCGGGAGCCCACGCCCGCCACAGTGATCGCGCCCGCGGGATAGGCCAGTTCGCCGTAGGCAGGCTTCGCCAGACCGCGGCCAGGCAGGTATGCAGAGCGCCAGTCGCTCCGGTCGCGGTTCGTCCGTTGGTCCGGCCTGCGGGCGATCTTGCCTGCGCCGGCATCAAATACATCCGTTCCCGTGATCTCGGCGTAATGGACGGTGCTTGAGTCGCTGCCGTAGAAGCGCAAGCCGCCCCACTGCGTCACGCCCGGATACAGGCCGAATCGTATTGTGTCGCCCGGAGCGCCCACTGCCGCGAGTCTGCCCAGAACGATCAGCGCGGCATCTGCCTTGGCTTGCACCTCGACGCCCGGCTCGATGGTCAGGGTGTCGCCGGCCGCAACAGTGCACTGGCCGGCGATGAAGTACGGGCTGTTCGCGACGGTCCACGTCGAAGTCGTGAAGAGCCCCGAGACGTAGCCGGTCTGATCGTGAGGGAACGGTCCCATGTCGGCACGTGTGCCGTCGGGGTCGTTCGCGCTGGCCGGGTCGCCCGCGTCGATGCATGGCGAGGTGAGCTGCAGCGAGTAGTCGCCGGCGACCGCGTTCACGAAGAGCGGGTCGGCGTTGATGTTACCGACTCCAGGCAGAGCCGTGTCCTGGATGTCGGAGTAGGTGGCCGAGATCGTGCCGGCGGCCACGCTCACGCCCGGACCTGTCGAGGCACTATTCGCCCATACCAAGCTGTTCCGCAACGTCACCGTGCTGGTTGACAAGTAGAGGCCGCCGCCCGCATCCGATGCTGTGTTGCCGGTTACGGCGCAGTTCGTGAGCGTCGCCGTAGCGCCGGGGCTGTACACGCCCCCGCCGTCGTCAAGCGCGCTGTTACCGCGAATCGTGCAGTGCGTGAGAGCCGCGGTGGCGCCTTGAACACTGCTGAGGCCGCCACCCTCGTACCCGGTGTTCCCGCTGATCGTGCAGTGTGCCGCCGTCAGTCGAGTTCCAGATCCGGAGATCTCGAGACCGCCACGCTCGACCCCGTCGGATTGGACGTCACTGACTCGAGCGTACGCCAACGTGCTACTGTCGCCGCCGCTGATTCGCAGGCCGCCCCACTGAGCGGCAGCGCCCTTGATGAAGCGGATCGAGTCGGCCTCGGTGCCGACGGCGTCGAGCGCGCCCTCGACGACGAACTGCACGTCGGCGTCGAAGAGCACGTCGACACGCGGCTCTATTGTGAGCGTATTGCCCGTCGCCACTGTGCATTGGCCCTGGACGAGGTACGGGCTCTCCGAGGCCAGCCACGTTGTAGTACCTATCGCACCTGAGACTAGACGGTCCTGGTTGAACGCGAACGCGCCCATGTCTGCCTGCGTGCCGTCGGGGTCCAACGGGCTGACCGGATCGCCGGCGTCGATGCAAGGCGACCCCGCTTGCAGCGAGTAGTCCCCCCCGCCAACGTAGAGCGGGTCGGCGATGATGTTCCCCGTGCCGGGATAGAGGGCGCCAGCGACGTCCGAGTAGGTGACGTTCACCGCCGGTGAGCCGTAGGTCCCTATCTCGCCGCCCGTGTTCGTCCACAAGATGCTGTTCTTCACGTTGAGCGTGAGGCCGGCGCTTCCCTCGCGGTCGGCGTACAGCGCGCCGCCGTAGCCCGCGCTGGCGGAGTTGCCGCTGAACGTGCACCCGTCGATATTGGCCCACGACGCCGTGCTGTACGAGTTGACGGAGACAGCACCGCCGGCCCTGGCGGACCAATTCCCCTCGAACAGGCAGCCGGTGATGACTGCGGATGAGTAGAATAACCTGATAGCGCCGCCGCCGTAGGCGAAGTTCGTAGAGTTCGAGCTGTTGCTGCGAAACACGCAGCCGGTGGCGTATAGGGTGGCCGAGGACTGGAGCGACACGGCGCCGCCGCCGGAACTGGTCGCAATGTTGTTCTCGAACACGCAGTTCGTCAGGTGCGACGAAGCGCCCGAGGAGAGTAGATCGCGCCGCCCCCGCTGTCGTTCCCATGCGCGAGCCGCGTGTAGGAGAGCGTGACGCTGCCGTAGACGTCCATGCCGCCCCACCAGGCAGCTGTACCGATGTCGAAGTTGACCATGTCGCCTTCAACGCCGTTGGCAACGACCGCGCCGTTGACACGGAAATCGACATAGGTGTCGAAGAGCACCTCGACGCCCGGCTGGATCGTGAGCGTGTTCCCCGACGCAACCGTGATCGCGCCGACGACGCGGTACGGGCTGTTGGCTTTGGTCCACGTGGAGGTGTAGATGTTGCCGCTGACGTTCGTAGCCGGCGCTGTGGAGACGGACGCCAGGGATACCGCGGCGAGCAAAGCGACGATGGATCGGCGGAGCATGGCAATGTTCCTTCTGCACGGAGTGTCGAGCCACCGCATCGCCGTCGCGCACAAGCACATCGGCGGCACATGGACGCACGAAACGCGTTGGCAGACCCCTTCATCCTCCGGAGGGGGGTGCCGCAAGTCGTTAGCCCTGAGTATAAGCAGCGCATTACTGCCGGCCAAGTCCACATTCATGAATGCCGAGACAGCTACGGCACCCGTCGGCGTGGGCAGCCACATTGGAGCGGCAACTGCGGAGGTGGTAACGGATGATCTGCTTGCCTTTGCGCGATACCGATCGGGCCCGGCGCGCGCGGTTCGGCCTGCTCTTCGGGGCAGCGTTCGATGGGTAAGCCCGCGGTGTCTACCGTCCGATCGGTTCGACACCGGGCGAACCACGTGCCGGCCGAGCCACCAATGCGCCATACTCCCACAGGGCGTCTAGCACGTCGTCGGATGAAAGCACGGAGCCGCACACGTGGGTCCGATCGCCGTCGATCGCGGGTGAATCCACTATCGTGAAATGGTGGCCTCTGCCGTCGTACCATGGCGATTCGACGTTGTATCCGTGCCGCCCTTCTCCATCGGGCACGCGGCGTCTGCTGTTCCTGAGGCTCCCGCCCAGCTCGTCCTCCCTTTGCTGCTCGCGCGCCTCCAGTGTCGCTCCCAAGCCCTGAAGGTGCAGCCCGGCGGAGGGGTTGGTGCTCAGTATGTGTCTTGCCAGGCTGCCGGATCCGGTGATGTCGTCGTCATCCATGGAGACGAACATGAACGCGAACCCGCTCCCCGATTGGCTGTTGGCCGTGTCTCCGCGAGCAAGTTCCCGGAAAAGAGCGCTCGTGGGGTTCTCGACGAAGACGCCATCCGCCACCGTCCAGGTGTCGGGGCTTGGACGAGGAACCGATCGTGGGTCGTCGGTCATCACGTCGTCCCGCGGCAGCCGAACCTGGAACTGAGAACTGCGGGAGACGTCGTCCTGGTAGTCGCGCTCCGCACGCAGGAGAACCTTCCGGACTCGCACGGTCAGCATCTCCTCGACGCACGCGTCCAAGTCGACGCCCTGCGAGGAACACTGTGATGTCTTGTCGAGAATTCGGAACGCACTCTCCATTTCGCCGGCAGTGGGCGAGTCGCCGAGCTCCTGACGCAAGTAGGTGCGGAAGATGATGATCCATGATTCCCGCGGAACCTGTGCGCGAACGTAGCCCTGATCGTTCTCGCTCACACGGCGGACGATCTCCCCAACCGCCGCAGGCGGGCCGGGCAGGTCTCCGTGGAGGAGCACGTGCCGCGCCATCCAGGCGGCGCAGACCGAATCGGCGTCCGGAGATCCATGGAGCACGAACGTTACGGCAGCGGCGTCGCGGACGTGGGCACCGATCATCTCCCGGTGGTGGCGCAACACGATATCGGCGGCGCTCCAGGCGTCGGTGTCGCCACCGTGGTGGTCGAGCACACCAGGCCCCGCTCGGTTGCCCACGTCTAGCCAAAGCTCGTCGCTGGGCACCGGGTCGGGAGCCGTCGTGCCCATGGGGACGTATCGATACGCCACCTCTCCTCTGATCGGATCGCTCACTTCGGGATGTCCTTCTGCTCCTGCACTTTCTTCTACATGTCACGCACTACGACTTCGAAGCCTTCAAGCCAGCTACGCCTTGCGGGATGTCCTTTGCACACTGCCAGAGCGGCGCCGAGACCACGTGGAACACCGCCAACAGGAGTGCGCAGTGCATGAGCGGTTTCACCTTGCGTGTCCTGGTCCGCGTCTCTACCGACCGACGCGTCCAGCGTGCCGGACCACGGCAACTCAGACGTCTGTCGTTGCGGCCATGTCCTCTCGTGCCCCACCGGACCGAACTCGCCTCGCACGATGCTCGGCGCGATCGCGCAACGCCGAGCCGTCAGCCGGCTAGGCCGAGCCTGGCGCGAAGGCCGCTCCACCACGATCCCTGGGCGCGCGCTACGAGCAACTTCTCGATGGCCGGCAATCCTGGCGTGTCCCGCGCGGCTCGTTTCAGCAGGCGAAGGTTGGCTAGCATCTCGTCGAGTACACCCCGCGCCGAGCAAGCGGCCAACGCATCCTTGTAGGAACTGACGGCATCCCTGCTCTGCCTGAGAGCAAGTTGGGCAAGTGCGCGGAAATAGCGCGGCTCGTACACCTTCGGCGCTTTCGCCAGGAAATCGTCGCAGTACTCGATGCCATGTGCAAGGTGTGCCCGTGCCTCCGCTTCCTTTCCGTCTTCCAGGAACAGAATGCCCAACATGATCGCTGCTTTGAAGTTGATGTGAATCGTTTTCTGCGCAAGCGCTTCCTCGTAATATTCCCGAGCAGCGCCCTTCCGGTCGTCATTCTCGGTCGTCGACAGTTGTTGCACCAGGCCGAGCCCGTAGGCGGCTGGCGCGATGCCGCCCGGAAAGCCGTGCCGGACGAAGATACCGTGGGCCTCCAGATAGTGATCCTCGGCGATGGTCGTGAGCCCGGCGGCGTATGCCGCGTTGGCAGCGATGGAGAGTATCAGAGCAAGCCCGTACTGCTGCGCGAACCCCGATCGTGCTGCGATCACCGTCTCGGCCAGCGGCCAGCCCCGATCAGCCGAGATCTCTCGCTGCGCGATGGCGGCCAACCACACTTGTGGCACAATCCCCTCCAATGGATTCGCTCGAGTACGACCGTACTCAAGCCGTGCCTGCGTCAGTTCCCGTGCCTCGCTGAATTGCCCCCACTGGGTCAGAATCTCGGCGATTGCCTGCCGAGTGCCATGCGCCTCCCACACATCCCCGCCGCGCAGTTTGGCGTCTACTGCTTGGTCGTAGAGGGCGCGGGCATCTTCGAGACGGCCTTCCTCGACGGCAAGCATCGCCAACCTGTGATGCAAGTGCCCTTCCATGATTGGATCGTCCCATTCTATGCAGACATCTAGGGCCATGCGGCAGGCCTCCTCGGCCACCGGGAGATCTCTGCCATGGTGTGCAACCGTTGCTCGCCAGTGGAGTCCGTGGAGCGTGAGCCGACTGCGCTCCTGCGCTCCAACCGCAACAATCGCGCTGCATAGCGCGAGCAACTCCTGCAACATGCCCTGGTTCCACTTCGCTTGCATCAGTTGCTCGACTATAAGGTCGAGATTGCCGAGTTCCTCATACGCCCCTGCTGCGAGCAGGTGCTTCACGGCCTGATCGATGCGCGTCGCCCACTTGGCACGCGTCTCTGCTGCAAGCTTGCCCAGCGCCGATACGATGCGATCTCTGGCCCCGTCTCCATTCTGGGGTTGCCGCCCCGGGCCGATGTCCTCAGCCTGCTGCAAGTACCACTCCCCCGCCCGGCGATGACACTCGTTCCTCGTGCATCCGTCGCCATCCTCGGGGAAGCTGGCGTAGGCATGCTGCTGGTCCAGCGGGTGCAACGAGTATGTCTCATCGGCATGGTGGAACGTCACGGCGTGCGCGTTCACCAACGACGAGAGATCGGCATCGACATCGAGACTGGGGAACCAAGGTTCCAGCAGATAGGCCACGCCCTCGGCAATCACTGGTCGGTCGTATACGGCCAGTGTCTCGACGATGCGCCGATGGTTGTCCGACAGGCTCGCAAGACGTTCGGCGACGAGGTTGGCTACGACTTCGGCATCGAACAGCTCCTGGTCTTCGAGCAGATTCCTCAGCGTCATCGTCTTTCGGTTGGCAAGAACCGTGGCGATGGCCTCAAGCGCCAGCGGCGAGCCGCCGCAGCGTTCGACGGCGTTCTCCAGCAGGTCCTCGGGCGCATCCTGCAACTTCCCGCTGACATCGAGCCGCTGCAGCAATGTGATGCCCGATGCGGTGCTCAGCCCGCCATCGAGTCCCAGCAGCCTCACGCGATGCAGCGCCCCTGGTGGGATTCGCAGACTCACCCGACTTGTGCTCAGCACGTGAAGCGAGCTGGATTCCTCGAAAAGCGCGTCGAACAGCGCCTCGAACTCTGCGTCGGTGAAGCTGCCGTCGTCGTCAAGCATGTCCTCGATATTGTCGAGAACGACGAGGTGGTATCCTTGCTGGAATTGCGACAGCAGGAACTGGACCTTCTCCTCAACCGAGTACTCAGGATGCTTCCAGTGCCCGAGCAGTTCCTCGCCGGGTTGCTCCTCCAGCATCGTCGCCAAGCCGCGCACCATCTGCTCAAGCGACGGCTGATCCGAACTGCGGCAACTCATGTACAGTAT
>CAZSJP010000224.1:0-7297 GCA_964606675.1 uncultured bacterium | reverse complement strand
ATCAAAGCCCATCTTCAAGTATTGCGGGTCGGTGTATGCGCACAAGAGATCGACCTCGAGCGGCGTCTCGATGAGTGTCCACGCGTGATTGTGGAACACCTGCGTGATTCCCATGTCGACCAGCCGGCGGCCCTGCTCGTTCATGGCGTCGCAGAATGCCCTGTATTCGGCCAGAGTGTGGGCTTTGCGCTCCTTCTCCAGTCCGGCGGCCGAAGCGATTATCGTCGAGCAGCCGAATTGCGGCAACGCCTTGGCAACGTTCAGCACCGACGCGATCTCGTCTTCGCGTTTCGACGGGTCGAGATAGTAGCCCCCGGTGTATGTGCCGCAGACGGTCAGGCCGGTCTGGTCGAGAACGCGCTTCAGCATGTCGATCTGGTCGGGGTCGCTATTCACGGGTGCTTCGACGCCTTCGAATCCGATGTCCGCGATCTCGGCCGCGGATTGTTCGAACGGCACGCTTCCCCAGAGAATGGGCTGGCAACCAAGCTTGACTGTCAGCATCGCGACCGCCTTTCGTGTGATCGATGGGTCTGCAGAGCTGTCACTAATGTACGTCCCTGGCGCGCGGCCGTCTCTGTCCTGCGCGTCGAGTGAGCCGTCGTCGGCCCGAGCGCGATTGCGTTCGGTTCCAATGGCTCGGCCTCGTCAGTAGTCCACCCGGTCCTCCGCGTACGACTCGCACAAGTCGCGCACCTCTTCCCATTCGGGCTGCTGGCGGATCATCTCCCAAGCGGACGTGATCTGTCCCCACAGGCCATATCGATCGCCGGATTCGAAGGCGGACCTGCCGAGGTGCTCGCCATACGACCGCACGTCGTGGACTATGATCGCCGATCCGCCCACATATACCATCGCCACCGAGCTTCCGTCAGGTGAGAACACCGCATTCTCTACTCCGTCGAACGACCTGACCGTCTCCCACGTGGCCGTGTCCCAGACCAGCACCCGGTGGTTGCCGTACGTCAGCAGGCGCCTCCCATCCACCGACCACTCGCACAGACCGACTGTCTGATCGTGTCCCTCCAGCGTGGCAAGCCTCTCCCCGGTCGCCGGGTCCCATACGATGGCGAGACCGTCGTCGGCTCCGGCCACGATCTTGAGACCGTCCGGCGACCATGCTACCTCTTTGATGAGTGCGCTGTGCCCTTCGAGAGAATCGATCGGCTCGCCTGTTGCATGGTTCCAGACGATTGCCCGGTTCCCCATCGATGAGACCACGAGGTCGTCGTGTGGATGCCAGGCGGAGTTCCCCAGCCTCGCACCGTACCAGGTACCGGAGCGCCAACTATCCCGAACCCCCGAGTCTGGCTCCGCCGGGATCGCGCTGTTTCCGGCCTCGCTCCAGCGCAGGAACGACTTCGGGAGATGAAACCTGGCTGCGCTGTTGCGTTCCTCGAACGTTCGCGCGGAGATAAGCTCGCCCGTCTCCGCGTCAGAAACGTTCAGCACACGCCGGTCGTCACGATACGCCGTCCATCGGGCGAGAAATGGCCGATCTGCACGGGGCCGTCCGGATCGACGAGTTCGGTGAGGACCCGCCCGGTAGTAGCGTTCCATATCGACGCCGTCGTCTCGATGCTTCCCGCGAATATGCGCCCGCCGTCAGGCGACCAAGCAGGTATCCGGACGTACTGGTCGTGCGGTATCTCAAGCTGCAACCGGCCCGTCCTCACGTCCCACACGCGCAAGGCGCTGTCGTTGCCGGCAGCCGCCAATCGCCTGCCATCGGGCGACCACGCCGGTTGCCATATCCTGGCGCCGGCCATGCGGAGAGTCAGGCTCGCGAAGTCTTCCGTCGGCTTGGCCACCTTGACCTTCATCGACCCCTGGCCCTGTAGCTCCCATCCGTCGGGCGATACGCAGCCGGGCACGTGCGACCATGTTCCGAGCCGCCTCCCGCGTAGAGTCCGCACCTCCCCGGAAGGGACATGCCACAGCTTCGGCGTGCCGTCGGCGAGCCCTGTCACCAGGAACGGCCCGTCTAACGAACCCGGCCGTGTCTGGAACGAACGTCACGTGCACGTAGCTCTGTTCGGCATCTTCGAGCCGACTGCCCAGTGTGGAGATCTTCGCGCCGGTCTTCGTGTCCCAGACGTCGATATTGCCGGTGTGATAGGGGACGGCGAGAAACGCCCCGTCTTCGGAGAAGGCGAGCGACGCGGCCCCAAGCGTCTGCCGCATGGATATCATGGGCAACGGCCCTTGCAGCGGGAAGGCGTGCAGGCGTTGCCCGGTTTCAACGTCCCACAGCAGCAGAGATGCCAGTTGAAGCTGGTAGTTCACCGTGACGACGTATCTATCGTCGGGCGATGCGCCGAGGACCTTTCCAGTTCCGAGCGCATGCAGGCGCCGGCCGGTCTCGGCGCCCCGGACGTTGATGCCCGGGGCGGGGAGGCTCGGTAGGTCTGGTAGGTCGACTTCCGGTAGAGCCTCCATGGGTTCGGGGGCATTCAGGGCATCGAGGGCGGCTGCCAGGGCGAGCTGAAGCCCAAACTGCCCCCCGGCACCGTCCGACACGACATACCGATTGCCCCGGAGGAGCCGCGCGGGTACGCTGTGATCGGTAGGCCCGGGGAACGCACACAGACGCTCGCCGGTCTTCACGCTCCATACCGTGACTGTGTCGTGCCGAATCTCTCGACCTGATTCTACTCTCGTGTTGCCCCGCTCGAAGGTGACGGTTCGTTCGCGGTCCGACGACTGAGAGGGCGAAAAGCCGATCGGTCGCCCGGGCAGCGTGCGGAGAAGCGCCAGCGAATCGAGGTCCCACACCTGCGTGCTGTCACCGGCGTACCCGCCCGATACCGCCCCGTCGCCGCTCAGGTACACGCGGGACGCCCGGTTCTGCTCGAAGTTGTGCAGCCTCTTGCCGGTCGCGATGTCCCATAGAATCGTCTCGGCGCCAGAGAGGGTCAGCACACGATCCCTCGGAGGAACGGGTTGCCCGGTGCGCGAGCGGAGCTGAATCCAGCGGCCTCGAAGCGCCTGAGCCAGCGAGGCGGTCCGGGCGTTCCAGATGCGAGTGCTGTCGGGGTGGCTCGTGACAATGTAGCGACCGTCTTGCGTGAACGAACCGGCGTGCCACATTATTCTTGTGTGCCCTCGCAGCGGCCGCGTGGTCTTGGCGGCTCTCATGGCGGCCTCGAACCCCTCGACGTTTCGGGCGGGCGGAGACTCGCCTCGCCGGAGGCTCGGCGCCACAGCGCGGATCCCGGCGGCGACCGCCTGGAAGACCTTGTCCTTGTCTTGAGCCAGCACCATCGCCCGCGCGCCCCACTCGCTCTCGGCCACGCGTTCGGCCCTGACTCTGGCTTTCTCGGCAGATCGGTACATCCAGAGCGCGCCGCTGAGGGCGACCACCTGCCACGACCGACGGACATCCGTAACGAGGCCGCGGCGCACACGGGGGATGACTCCTGCGCGCGCGAGCGAGCTCTTGCCGCTGCCGCTCGGGCCCTCGATCTGCAACCACCGGCGATGGCCGTTGGGCGTTGTGCCCAGCCGTTCGATGGCTTCGCCTATCTCGGCCGACCTGCCGCAGAAGAACCGGGCGTGCGACTCATGGAACGCTTCGAGGCCGGGGAACGGGCATTCGGTCTCGCCGACGTCGGCCGGCTCCTCGGCATGCAGATGGCTCTTGACCTCTTCGATGAACTCTTGGTCGACCCAGTCGCCCCCCTCGGGCACGTGCACGACTTGGAACCGCCCGAGCAGCGTCGGCAGGTCCTCGGGCTTCATGTCGGCGAGCAGCACCGGGACGATGCGGAACTCGTCGCCCTTCACGGCCTGACGGTTCAGTACGCACTCGACCTCCGCGCGCACCCATTGGTCGATGTCGCGGCTGCCGACGAGGATCAGGCATCCCGCGCTATCGCCCAGGGCCTGGTCGATCTCCTGAACCCACGATTTGCCGGCCGTGAGCTTGCCGGGCAACACGTCGCACCAGACGTCGATTCCGGCCTCAACGAGCGCCTCTGCGAGACGTTTGGCGACCTCGCAGTCCTGCCCCGCATGGCTGAGGAAATAGAGCTCGGTGGATCCCCTTCTACCAGTGTGCACCAGATAATGTTACTGGTCCGGTCGCCGGAGAGCAACTGCGCGACCTGGATGCGCGGGAAGTCTTGGTGGGTTGGCCTGCCGGGAATGGTCACGGAGGGGGAAACGCTACGGGCGATGGATCATCGGCTTGACGGGGACTGTCTCCAGGTATGGCGTGCCGCAAGTTCTCTCAGGGTGGGAAGCTCGGTGGCGACGTATTGCTCGTTGAACTCGATGGTGAAGCGTCCGGCGGCACCGTAGTACGCCATCTGTTCGATCAGCGTCGGCCAGTCTATCGTGCCTGCGGCCGGAGGCTGGTGCAGATCGCCGATGCCGTCGTTGTCGGCAAGATGGAAGTAATGCACGCGCTTGCCGAACTGCTCCAGGTACGCCCTCGCGTTGCCGGTTACGTGCGCATGGCCCGTATCGATCGCCATCCCCACCCGTGGCGAATCGATGGCGCCGAGAAGCGTTGCGAAGTCCTGTGGGCAATCGCCGAGCGGGTTGAGGTCGTGACACAACGTGTTGTCCTCGAAGCAGAGGACGAGGTCCGTGTCGTGCAGCGCCGGAACGATGGCGCCGGCGACGTCCACCAACCGATCCAGCGCACGGTCCCTCCCGTCGGGGTGGTCCAGATCGTATGTGCCGAGGTGGCAGACGAGATGACGGGCGCCCATCAGATGCGCTCTTGCGACTGACTGCTCCAAGTCGAGGAAAGCGTCGTGGCGGCTGTTGAGCCCGGGATCGTGCGGGCCATCCCACGGGGCGTGGTAATCGACCGCAATGCCTTCGTCTCCGGAGCGACGCCTGATATCCCGGCATTGGTCGACGTCGTATTCGGCAGTGAATATCTCTATGGCATCCAATCCGAGCGCGGCGCAGCGATCGATGGCCTCGGCAGGCGTGCTGTGGGCGACGTGAGCGCCGCTCAATCCGAAGGTTACGTTAGCCATTGATGCAGCCCTTTCGCCGCGGAGGATAGACTCTTCGGCCACTTCGGTCGGATCAATAACTTACGCGCGGCATGAGGCTACGGCCAACCGAGTGGCGTGGGGAGCGGAGATGGTGACGGGGCATTCAGGCGGGGCGGTTGTCGGTCGGATCAGCCGTCGGGAATCTCGAAATCGGCGTCGAAGTCGCTGTCCGTGAATTGTACAGAGGCCAACTCTTGGGGTCTGAGCGATTGATGCAGCGCCTGCACAACGTCTGGGTGAAACTGCGTTCCGGAGTGTTTCTCGATCTCGGCGATGGCTTCTACCGTAGTCTTGGGTTTGTTGTACGTGCGCTTGCTCGTTATGGCGTCGAAGGCGTCCGCGGCACATATGATGGCCGATTCGATCGGGTACTCGTCGCCCTTCTTGCCGTCCGGATAGCCCGTACCGTCGTACCGCTCGTGATGCCATCTTACGATCTGGGCTACTTCCCGGAACACGTCGACCTTTCTGATGATGTGCTCGCCCGTGATCGGGTGCTCCTTGAACATGTTGTATTCTTCGTCATTGAGCCGAGTCGGCTTCTGCAGCGTAGAGTCGAACACGCCGATCTTGCCGATGTCGTGAAGCAGAGCGGCCACCCGAAGATCCCACATGCGCCTTGCGTCGAGCTTGAGCGCGGCTCCCATCATGAGGCTTAGTTCGGCAACCCGGTGGGAATGCCCGCTCGTATACGTGTCCTTCGCCTCCAATGTACCGACGATCGCCTCTACGGTCTGAACGCCCGCCATCGTCAGCTCGGCTTCGAGTTCCCTGGCAATCCTGATCTGCTCTTTGGCCTCGCCAAGTTGCTCGCGCAGATTCTCGTTCTCGCGGCGCAACGCAGCTATTTGCCCGGCTGTCGCGGGCTTCGCTTTGGGGCTTGCAGCCATCGTAACAACGACCTTTCCGGAACGACGTCAAGACCGCTCTTCGTCGGGGAACGTCTTCAGGCGAGGCAGAGCCCGAAATCACATGCCCGACCGCACCCTTGCGCCATCTGCTATACCACCATGTGGAAACGGTATTGATCGTCTGGGTCGCATTTTACGTCCTTGCCGCGAGTGCCCCATGCAAGTCGGCGCAAGAGACCTTCGAGGAAGAGCGGGTTGTAGTCTAGCCTCAGACTCACGTCTATGCCCTTGTAATCCGCCGAAATCACCCGAACGTCCGTAGCGTCGGGGTGATTGGCCTTGAGCCACTCGACCATCGACGCGACTGCGCGCTCGGAATGTAGGACGCCCTTGAGACCCAGTTCTCTCATCAGCGCGGCACCGACTTGCTCGCCCCGTATGAGCCAGTCCTCATCGGCACCGAACAGGTCGTGCAAGAGCGACGTCGGGAATAGCTGATCGCCGTCTATGGAGCCGCCCGGCATCAGGCTTGGGGAGATAGCCTGTATGATTACCTTCAGCCCGCGGCCAGTCACCTCCCGGCCGAGGTCGTACTCGGCTTCTTCGGTCATCGGTGCGCAGCTCCCCGACACGTCCCATAGAAGAGTTACTTCGTCCGCCGCTCCAAAGGTTCCGTCGGCGCGGCCTCGGCCCCTCTTTCGGCCAGATAAGCCTGTTTGCGCCGGTCGCAGCGATCGGAACCGCGGAAGAGCGCGGCAACGTATATTCTATCGGTAACAACGTGAGCGTCACATGTCAACGATGGGCACGAGGCGATTGAATGGAAACGATACGAGTTCACAGCGATTTTCATGCCGCGCACAGGCAACTCGATTACCCGGGGAAGTGCCGGCACGTACACGGTCACACGTGGCGAGGGACGATCGTCGTCGAGGCTGAGGCGTTCCCGCGCGACGAGTTAGAGATGTCGGTCGACTTCGGCGACATGAAGAACGTACTGCGTGTCTTCGACCACAAGATCATCGTCAGCAGGAACGACACTCTCTTCACCGACCCGTCGGTCGTCGATCAGGCCGGAGTAGTAGTCGTGCCCGGCGAGAGTCCGACCGTCGAGAACATCGCGCATCACTGCCTCAACGCGGCCGCGGCCCTGATCGAGGGAAAGTATCCGGGGAGGGACATTTCGTACGCGATCACAGTCACCATCAGAGAGACCGAGAACAACGTTTTTACCGTGAACTCCACTTTCGTCATCTAGCCGATGCGTCGCGGTCCGATACGGCGCCCGTCGCATCGTCTCAGAATGGACCGGCGCCCAGGAGTGATGCCACTGGTGCGCCCATCGGAGAACAAGCCACTGCGCCGTCGGTTCGCCCTTTGCGACCGCCGAGTTCGAACCGTACCGTAAGCCTCGGACAACGCCCGCATTCG
>CAZSJP010000223.1:5724-7323 GCA_964606675.1 uncultured bacterium | reverse complement strand
TCTTCAGGCTCGGATACGACTACTCCAACCCGATCGGAATCGGCGGCTCGGGGCGGATAGAGGTCACGTACCCCGCCGGCAACGTGTATGAGGAGAGCAAGACGTTCTCGTACACGTCGCACCAGGTCAACACGTTCTTCGGTGTGCTCATGCCCGTAGCAGGCTCCGGCACTGAGGCCTACATGGGCTTCAGCCCCATGGCACCGACGTGGGTCCGCTACCGCGAGAGATACGCGGAGACCATAGACGGCACGGATATCCGGCGCTGTGATCGGACATTCTCCGGCTTCTTCGGGAGCTGCCGAGCGCTGGTGGGGATGCAGGCCGAGGTAGGCGACCGAACCAAAGTCGGAGCGGAGCTTGTGTTCGCGTTCCTCAACTACATGAAGCTCTCGTCAGGCGAGATCGACGACTACTCGTTTCGCTTCCCGGATATGCTCTGGAACTTCACCGTGCGGTATGCCCTCGTGCGCTGACGCGCACGTTGAGAGTCTGCTGCGCAGACTCCGGCCCCGGCCGTGGGAGGATCGGATACCAAGCGTCCTGCGCTGGCGCAGAGATTCCGCGCGGCCGCGATGGCCCAGCCCGTCCTCGCCTCCTCGGGAGCTTGCGTCGTCGGGTGCGCGCCGGTAGCTTCATTCGAACGGACACGCCGGCAAGGAGCCATCGAATGTTGAACAGATGGGTTTGGATTGCAGCCGCCACGCTAGCGTTTGGCGCCGGTGTCGTGTTCGCGACGTCCACGGCAGACCCGTGCCCGCAGGCCGGCAGCACGAACTGCCCGGTGGTCAGGACTTCGTGCGGTAGCTAGGTCGCAATGGGTCGTCCGCTGGCGCGCATGAGGGGAAATCGGTTAGCGGCCGTTCACCTCAACGTTGCCCGTGACGGTGGTGTCATCCAAGGCTCGGCGTTGTCGGCATGGTAGATGCGGGTGAGCTCGGTGAAACACTCGTCGCTGCGGTCGGTGGGCACGCCGCCCGACGCCTGCAACTCGGCGTCTAGTGACGCGCGCAACCACAGCACGCGCCACCGCCACCTTTCCGTGGCTCTCTTGCCAAGATCTCGCTCTGCCGAGCGGAGTATGTCGAGGTACCGCTCGGGCCGTTTCAACTTCGGCAACCGGTACGTCCCGGCCGCACGGTCAACATAGTGCTCCTGACATTCCTCCATGATCGCACAGGCCTTCGCGACGTCGTCGGCAACGTCCGGCGAGAACTCATACGCGGCGTACTCGCGGACAATGTCCATCGCCGGCCTGTCCGCTCGCCAGTAGAGCTGCAGCAGGATGGCCTTGTTGATGTCCTCGTAGATGCCTTCGGAGTACGGGAACCCGCCGGCGAAGATGTGCTGCGAGAGGTCCCACCGCTGCTGGATCGTGGCGGGCATCGGATTGGCGCCGAAGCCGCCCCAGGGCTCCATGGCGTACATGCTGAACTCGGTGAAGTTCAGTATCGGCATGCCGCCGGGCGACGGGTGCTCCAGCGCGTGCCGCGGGAAGTCGGTGTGCGAATCGATCATCAGATAGTCGGCCCAATCGGGCTTCGGCGTGAACGCCTTCCAGAACCCCTCGTACTCGCCCGATGCCGAATGGTCGAAGCC
>CAZSJP010000223.1:0-5698 GCA_964606675.1 uncultured bacterium | reverse complement strand
GCGTCCGGCAGCGTCTGCCTAACGAGCCGCGCGACAGGCTCGGCCGTCGTCAGGAAACCATTCGCACCCCACGGCGCGCAACGGTCGCATCCGCAGCCGCCCTGGTCGTACGGCCAGATCCACACGTACCCGATGTTGAGGTCGGCGAACGCGTCGAGCGCCTCCTGTCGCCACCGAAGCGTCAGGTCCATCGCGCCGGGGATATTGGGGCAAAGCTCGACCTCGTAGTGGTCGGCACGGCGCGCAGATGCTTCGGGCTGCCTGCGTAGGCTTCGTTCGCGATGGTCGTCAGCCCGGCGTCCATCCCGACGGACCCCGCCACCGCGAGGATGGCATGCAACCTGTCGATCAGGCTCTGCGCTCCAGGGTCGTCGATCCCGACGAAATGGTGCATGTCGAACCAGACCGATAGCGCGTTGCAGCCCCACAATGCGAGGTCCTCGACGTACCGCTCTATCTCGTCGATCGGCGCGTCGTGGTAGAAGTTGTGGAAGTGCGTGGCGAAGTACATTCCGCGCACCGCCATCTGGGGCACGGACGTGCCTTGCCAATCGCCGAGTTCCAACTCGCCGTCGCCGAACCGGCATGTGCGGAGGAACTTCCCGACACCGTAGAGCAATCCGCGGTCGTCGTTGCCGACGATCCGCACCGAGCGGCTATCGGGGCGCTCGATACGGAAGCTTTCGCAGCCCATGCCGGGCCTGACCGCCATGGCGATGCGGACGTCAGATCCGTCACTCTCGGTCGGGCGGATGCCGCACCGCTCCTCGACGATGCGCGACAGGATCTCGATCGTCTTCTCACGGAGAGTCGCATCCGGATGGCGTTCGCACTCGATTCGCACGGTGGTCGGCAAGCTGCACCCCATCGCTCATCGGGTCGGCAGGCGGTAGTCCGACCTAGTGCCTGGGCGGCGCTTCGGTAGACTTCGCCACGGTGTCGTGGACCGCATCCCACAACTGGCCGAGGCCGAATGGTTTCTGAAGCCGGGTTATGCCGCGCTCCTGGCATACAGATTCAGTTTCCAGCGAAAACTCCGCAGCGACGAAGACGAATCGGCTTGCGGCCTCGGGATCGTCCGCGATGGCGACCGAGAGCAACTCGGGCGCGCTCATCTCCGACATCTCGGCGTCGGCCACCACAACGTCGTAGTGCGATTGGTTCATCATCTCTAGATGTGATGTGTCATGACGTTGTCCTCACCACGTGCACCGGCGAACGTACGGCATGCAGTCGTAGAACGCACCCCACACAACAGCCTGGGGACGCACACTGCCGGAACTCTTGGCGCTGTCGTCTCAACCGCGTGTCCATCATCAACTTCCTCAGCTTGGGTGGTGACAACGTCATGACATTCCACATCTAGAGCTTCGGGGCCGTTCAGCGCGGCGTGGACCTCCGCCTCGTCACGTAGCACGGCGACGTAGAGGTCGACCAACGGCTCCGCTTCGTCCGCGACGAGGTACCGACGTTCCCAGACCGTCGGCAGTTCGCGCACGGCCAGGGCCGGTCGCTGACCGCCCGGCAAATGCGAGATGAACGCCTCGACCCGCCGCTTGTGCTGCTCGACGACCGATGCCAGTTGCTGGGATTTCCGCGAGCCGGCCTGGGATGTCCGCACGGCGTACAGGAACAGGTCGTTCCATTCCGAGAACTCGGCTGCGGCGATGCTCGCCAGCATTTCCGCCTGCGTGATAGCGCCGTCGTTGATCCCTCGGCAACATGCGCGGAGGGGTCCCTCCGTCCGCTCCTTCGTCTCATCGTCTATTGCCACTGCCGACACCGGCGGCTCGTCTTCGCCGGCGAAAGCTTCCTGAGCGCTCTCCACGAGCCTGGAATGCCATGCCTCGTCGTCGGCCAACCGCGTGAGGAAGCCGGAAAACTCCGTGTCTTTCGCGCAGCCACTCCGTCATCGCTTTCATCTTCGTCTCCTCTGCAGCCATCTCACAGACGGCCAGGCTTCATCGTCCGCCGGGTGCGTGAGAAAGTAGGGAGAGTTCGTCGTGGAGACCGGCCGCCATGCGTCAACGTCGGACAGCCGCTCGATCAGCCACTTCATGTCGCGCCTCCCCGCGCCAGCGCGGGGGTCGCAGGGCCTAGTCCGAGGCTCACGCTACTTTCCCTGCGGGGCAGCGGCCTGCTGGACGACTCGGGCGACCGCATCGACCACGTCGGCCAGGCCGAACGGTTTCGGGATGAACGTCAGACCGTATGCCTTGCACGTTGCGGCGACTTCCGCCGGCGGGTCGGCAGAACAGAATATGAAGCGGCTAGTGGCGTCGGGAAACTCGGCGGTGGCGCTTCGGAAGAACTCCAGCCCATTCATGTCGGGCATGTCGTAGTCGGTCACGATAGCGTCGTAGAACAGCCGCCTGACCTTCTCCAAGCCTTCCCTTCCGGTGTGTGCGGTGTGCACCGTGGCGTCGTCGGAGAGAATGTCGACGTACAGATCGACAAGCGCGTCCTCATCGTCTACAACGAGATACCGGCGCTCCCAGATCGACGGCAGGTCCTTGACGCCACGCACCGGCCGGACATCGACTGGGATTCGGGCGATGAACGCGTCAACGCGGCTCTCGTGCTCCTGGACGGACGATGCGAGGCGCTGGAACATGCGTGAGTGAGGTTGGCAGGCACGTATCGCATAGAGGAATACATCGTTCCATTCCGAGAGCTCGACCTCCACTACGCGGGAGAGAAACGCAGCCTTGTCGGCGCCATCCTCGCGCAGCTCGGCGAGGGAATCGCTCATCGGCGCCAGAACCCGCGCCTTCATGTCGTCGTCGAGGCCGATGGCCGACTTGGGCATGTTGCCCGATTCGTCGAGAAGTGCGGTTGCCTTGCCGATGAGGTCGGCATGGTGCTCCTCGTCATCGGCAAGCTGCGAGAGGAACGCAGAGAAGGTTTCGTCGTCGGAGAAACGCTCTGCGGCCTCCGCGTAGAACTCACGCGCGAGGTCTTCCACATGCCGAAGCCAGTCCAGTATCGCTTTCATCCACACCCCTGCGAATGACACGCCCCCCCGCACATCCGCTGTAGATAGGGTATCCGATAGGGAGTGAAAAGTCAATGGGAGGGGCGATTCGGACTACGGCGTGCCGTGTGCCCGATCAGGAGCCGGGCAGAGCCGGCCGATCGCGATCGACGACGACGCGGCCGCGCGACATATCGACTCCCACGAACCGGTCGCGGAGGAACCGCACCGCGTTGCCTCTGTACGCGAGATTGCCCGCCACGTTCACCGCGATGCTCGCCGCTTTTCGCAGACGCCAGACCGAGCGGAGTAGCCGGCTGACGATGCGCGGATACGAGAAGAAGATGCTGTTGCATATCTCGTTCTCGTCCACGACCTCCGTCCACGAGAGGTGCTTGTGCCTCGCGACCGGGAAAGTGAGTGTGTAGTACTTCCAGTCGTCGGGGAAAGTGTTCGCCGCGATACGGCCTTCCTGCTCCATCGTCTCCCACAAGCGCGTGCCGGGGAGCGGCGTCAGGATGAGCAGGTTCAGTATGTCCACGCCATACCGACTCGCAGCCTCGGCGATCTGCCGACCAACGCCCGGTTCGTCAACATCCAGGCCCATGATAAACGAGCCGACGACCACTATGCCGTGCCGGTGGATGCGGCGGACGGAGGCCCGGAAATCGGTGCCCTTCCGGAGGTTGAATCTCTTGTTGATCTCTGCCAGCCCGGCCTCGTCCGGAGACTCGAAGCCGATGAATACGCCCGTGCAGCCCGACTTCGCGGCCAGATCGAGCAACTCGTCGTCGTCAGCCATGTTGATCGTTACCTGAGCGACCCACTTCTTCCGAATGCCTGCCCGGATCATGGCTCGGAACAGATCCTTGGCACGGGCGGCATGGTCCTTGCGCGTGCCGATGAGGTTGTCGTCCACGATCAGGACGAACTTCTCGCGGATGAGTCCGAACTCCTCCACTACTTCCTCGACCGGACGGTACCGGAAGCGTCCTCCGTTGAAAGCCGTTACGCTGCAAAACGTGCAGCGGAGCGGGCAGCCGCGTGTGGTCTGGATCGAGCCGATGCGGTAGCCGGTCGACAGAAGGTCGTGCCGAGGCAGAGGGACCCCGCCCAGGTCCTGGGCTGTACCTTCATAGACGCGCTCCAAGGTTCCCTGTTGGATGTCCTCGATGACCTGCGTCCAGATGCTTTCGGCCTCCCCGGTTACCACGGCGTCAACGTGCTCCAGCGCCTCCTCCTTGCACATGGTGGCATGGATGCCCCCCATCACGACGGGAACGCCGAGGCCGCGAAAATGGGCGGCGATCTCGTAGGCGCGGTTCGCCTGAGAGGTGAACGCCGTGATCCCAACCAGGTCGGGGCGCGGCATGGCCTCGTAGTCCTGCACGCCGGTGTTCTCGTCCAGGATTGAGACGTCCCACTCAGGGGGGGGCAGCCCGGCCACGACGAGGATCCCGAGCGGCTTCCAAACCCGGAACTCATTCCACCGACATCTGGCGACCTTGGTGAGGTTAACCATGGCAAGATTGCTGGGGTTGATCAGGTACAGGCGGATCGGCGGCCCCCGTTGAAACGGCTACCGCCCTGGTGTTCGGGGCGGGGCACCCCGTGTGCGAATGCTGTGCGCTACTCTCTCGGCGTGACGTGGTCGGCGCGAGACCCATTCATCCACGCCCCGCAGTCCACACACTCCGTTGAGCGCGTTCTCTAGAGAGAGTATCCGGCGAGACGCGCCGCGTCAATGGTTGTTGCCGGCGAAGGGACTACGATGCGCGCGAAGGAGGGGAGGCGCCGCGCTCGGCGGCCAAGCGCGAGAGGCACGCGGAGAACGCCTCGTCAGCCGAGAAATACGCCGCGGCTTCGGCATAGAGACTCGTCGCCAGGTCCTCGACCTGACGCAACCACTCGACTATGACTTTGACCGGCACTCCCTCGGTAGCGCCCCCCGGACAGAAGCCTGATGCCGAGACACGACCGCATAGGTGATGTAGGGGCAATGGTTGGGGGGGGCAAGTCACGGTTCCGCAGCATACGTCTCGTCAATCTCGTGAGCCAGACTCTTGAGCCGGTCAATGTGACATCGGGCGTTGACGGCGAACGCTTCGGCATCGTCTGCGTTCAGGTGCGGCGTCGGGCCATGCTCGAAGAACTCCACTAGCCTGCCCAACGCGTGGCGCCCTGGCCGCGCATCCAAATCGAAGACATCTTGGATAGCAGGCAACTCGCCGCGCTCTTTGAGTGCCCTCTCGAACTCGTCCACAGCATCAGTGAGTGTGCTGACACACGCAGCCCCATACCGGACGGACGCAGGTTCGCGGATCTCCTGGTGCACCTTCTCCGAAGCGCGGTCGACCGAGCGAAACGCGGAGCCAAGGCGTTTTTCCGCGAACCTCCATCGGTGACAAGATTCTCGCTTCTCCATCTCCTCTATGAACTCCGTCAGGTGACGGGACACGGAATCACGTTGTCTCAATGCAAGATCCGGAAGGTTGACCACATGTTTCTGCATGTACGAATTGGGTGCCACGGGATCGGGGGTCAGCTTCATGAGGTCGAATCCTCGCCACTCCAAGGATATTCGCGCGATGAAGTTGAACGACTGACCGGGTGGTCGGCCTCGACGCGTCGGATGACCCACGGCGTCATTCCGAGTATCACGTATCTCTCTCAGATCACAGCCTGGTTCGAACTCCACCCCCAGTGCATCCGCGATATGCTCCA
>CAZSJP010000222.1:0-7341 GCA_964606675.1 uncultured bacterium | reverse complement strand
GATGCGTGCGGTATCTTCCGCCTCTTCCACAGGCCACACCCGTATCGTGCCGTATATGTCGGCTGACAGGATGTGCCGGCCGTCGGGCGTGACGACAACGCACGTGATCGTCGTATCGTGCGCGCGGATGGTGCGTACCGGTTCCCATGTCCCGATCCGCCACACGAACAGCTTGCCGTCAGCGCCGCCCGAGATCGCGTGGCGCCCGTCTGGCATTACCGCAACGTCTCGGACCTCCTGCGTATGGCCCTTGAGCACCTTCACAAGCTCGCCGTCCGGGATGCTCCAGACGCCGAGCGTCATGCTGTCGCTGCTCGAAACGTCGAACCCGCCCGCCGCGCAGATGACGTATCGGCCGTCGGGCGTGAATGCGGCGGATCGTTCCTCTCTGTAGGCGTCGGCGTACCACATGTGCGGCAGTGTAGCCATGCGTTCGCCGTCGGCCATCCGCAGCAAGTCAGCGCCGGCCAAGACGTACTCTCCGCCAGGCGAGACGCGGACATGCGGCGATGACGCGGCGAACGATCTCACCTCGTCGCCTGACGCCAGGCTCCAGACCGCGACATGTCCTGCACGCGATACCGCCGCGACAAGGCCATCACCATTCGGCGTCAGGTCCAGCGCTTCCGGGGCCGAGCCGCCCTCGAAAGCACGGACCTCCACACCGTCTTCGATGCGCACCATGGACACTGTCGATACGAGAAAGGACCACTCGTAGCGCTCCGGGAGTTCGCGAAGCTCGCGATCGCGCGGGAAATAGCCGGCCACCAACACGTGTTTCCGGTCGCGCGTGAAAACCATAGCAGTTGCCTCGTCGAGATCAGCGATGGGGAGGTCGAGTGTGCGGAGAGGTCCCCCGTCGGCGAAGCTCAGCACCGTAACGCGCTTCCACGGCGTGGGCACCAGTGGAGGTGTGAGGCCGCGCCGGGCGGGCTTGATTCGGGCCCCGCAGCACGGGTTGCTCCCAACGACGAGGCTGTCTCCGCCGGGCGTGAAGACCATGTCGATGACCCAGCCGATGACATCGAACGTGCGAAGTGGTGTGTCCAGTCCGGGCTCGGTGGGTGGTTCCGAGCCGCAGCCAGACGCTCCCGCCAGCGCCAGCAGCAATGCGAATGTCGTTCTGCGCATCATGCTCATCATCGCTCACCTCCTCTCACCTGCAAATATACATCCTCACCCCCCTTGTCAATACCATTCGCCCGATAACCTGCGGTAAGTGTGTCGCCATGGACACGAGGGGCCGACCGGTGGGGACGGAACCGGTGGGTCATGAATTGGGGGGGCAGCGGAGATGAAGACGGCGCGGACGCACCGCGGTGTGTGGGACAGACCTCACAAAATAGGGAGGGCCCCGCCGGGTGGGAAGCCATGCCTGCCGCCCAGCCCTAGTACATGTGGGTATGGCGTCGGCGCTCCGAACCCCACAGGTTGGGCATCGAAGCCAGTCGGTATGGTTGCCATTGACTGACATGGCATTTGATGAGAAATTTTCTAGATTGACGCGCTTAATCGTCGCAGAGAGGCGGACCGAGAGTTTGACCCGCCTCTTCTAGTGCGCCTGTTCAGCTATGACAACGGAGTAGCTATGCCGCGCCGTCCAGCGCTTTACCCACGCCCGCGCAGGCAGTGGGCTACCGACCTCCCAGAGGCCAGAGTGCCGTGGGAGGAGCACTTACGTCAGCCCGACGTGGGGTTCCTCACTGACAACCAGATCAGCTTGTGGCTCGCGCAGGAAAGCCTGGGCATCGACAAGGTCTGGTTCTACCCGGTACCCCGTGCCCCCCATCTCGACACCGATCAGTACGACATTGCGCGCATCGGCCACGAGTCCATCCATGAGATGCTGGGGCCGTGTGCCGAGGTCGCTCGGGACGGCCAGACTGTCTCGCTGGGTCCGCCATCGGTCGACTGGCTGCCCAGCCGAGCCGTCAGAACGTTCGAAGGCGACGGAGTGAAGCTCGTAGAGACGACGGCTGCGGTTGACGACATGGTCATCGTCTGGTTGCAGCCCGGCGAAGACACATCCGGACTGAGTCTCAAGTGGACAGCGTCGGTAGGCCGGACGCAGACAGCGTCCTGGCGCTCACATGGCCAGGCTCACGTGTGCCTTCACGACGACGGCGTGGCGAATGGCTGGGTCTGGATGGGATCCGACGTGCGCAGTTGGGACACACAGTCCGGCCCTGGCTGCCTGTCGTTCGAGTCGGAACTCGGGCCCGACGGCGCACTTCTCGTGCTGGCGATAGGGTACGACCAGGCGGCGGTCGAACGGCGCCTTGAGTCGATGATATCGCGCATCGACGGGAAGTCCATCGCCGGCGTTGCCGATGAGCTGTTCGCCAAGGCTCACCAGGCGTGGGAGTGGTACTTCTCGCGCATGGTTCCGCCGCTTGCCGGCGCTCCCGAATGGTTGCAGCGGCTCTACTACTACCAGACCGCCAGCCATCGGATAAACCTGTACGATATCCCGTACGAGCCTTTCATGCGACCATACACCTGCCCATGGAAGACCGGCGCAATATGGCAGTGGTCGTGGAACACGCCGATGAATGCCGTCGCCGAGAGATGGCTCAACGACCCGGCATGGGCCGAGTCGGGGATCGAGTTGATGCACGAGAACGGCGGCGCGCTGAACATGGGTGCGTCGCTGCACAGGCTCCGCAAACCCCGGCAATATCGCGACGTTAACGACTTCCTGCCGGCGCTGTGGGACGCGATGCACGGCGACCTTCCGCTGCCTGCCACCGCCCGGCAGTTCGACTGGGCGTTCATCATGCCTCACACCACGCCTCTGGGCGTGCACGCCATGTGGTCGGTGTTCCAGCGCAACGGCGACGACGTGTTCCTGGAACGGCACTTGCAGGACATGGTCGACTACGAGGCCATGCTCAACGCGCACGACCATGACGCGGACGGGCTGGTCGAGTACCACGGCATGGTGGACGAATACGATTTCTCGGTCAGATGGCGAACGGTGATCGACGACCACGAGAACCGCGCGGAGTCTCTGATAAAGTTCAATCGTCCGCTTGAGCTTATCGATATCAACGCGCAGCTCTGCCTGTTGCGAGAGAACATCGCGCAAGCGGCGGATACACTTGGCAACGAGCGGCTTGCACGCCGGATGCGCAGGCGATGGCAGAGCACAGCCGACGCGATCAACAATCTGATGTGGGACGACGAGCGCGGCTGCTATCAGGACATAGAGACCGAATCCCACGAGGGCACGGGCATATTCTCCGTCGCAGCCTATTCGGCGATGATGGCCGGCGTCGCGTCGGAGGAACAGGCCGAGAGGATGGTCGCGCACCTGGACGATCCCAACGCGTTCGGGTCGCCGTACCCGGTACCGTCGGTGATGATGGACACGCCCGGCCTCGACCCATCGAAGGTCACCTACGGCGGCGACGTGCTGTTGACGAGCGGCGTCTGGACGACCGTGCTCGGGCTCGTGCGCTACGGCTATCTCGACCATGCGCGGCGCATCGTCTGGCAGGTGCTGGAGATGGTCGGCAAGAACGGACCGACATCGGCGTACTCGTACAATTCCGTCACCGGCGAGCCGAACATGTACAAACACACGTTCTGCAGCCAGTCGGCGATACTACTCGACCTGTTCGTCCGGTACGTCATCGGGTTCGTGCCGCGCCAGGACGACATCATCGAATGCTGGCCGTTTGCGCTGCCGACCGAGTGGGAGCACGTCGAGTTCGGCCCGATGACGTGGCGCGGCGATATCGACGTGACCATCGTGTGGGACAAGTCGACCGGATACACGATCAAGGCCGGCCCGGGCACCTACACGATCAAAGAGCCGCGCCGTATATGGCTCGGGCTGGACACTGAGGACAAGCTCATCGAGCTGCCCGACCCAGCCGTCTATGGCGAGCCGGTCATGGCCTGAGTGCGCTTGCCGGCATGGTGCCCTAGCGGGCACTTTGGGAGATTCCTGCTCGGCTGCGCCGAGCCTCGAATCTCCCGGTCTGCGGTCATGATCTGCGTTCGTGGGCTTGAGGAGGGAACCTGCATGAGTTCCGCGGCGCATGTATTCCTCGCGTTGTCCTTGTCCACAGCAGCATTTGCGGAAGAGCACCCGATGTCCAACCTCATCGCTAACCCCGGTTTCGAGCAGGGCGCAGCCAATGGGCCCGCCGACTGGACCTATACCGGCCCGAGCAATCGACGAGACGAGACGTGGCCCGACGATAGCCCCCACGCCGGAGAGCGCTGCATACGGTTCCGAGCGCGAACGGACCATCAGGTCTGGGAGAGCAGCCGTACCCCGCTGAGAGGCGGACAGCCCCACCGCCTCGAATGGTGGACGCTGATGGGCGGAAGCGTTCCCTGGCATTGGACCACTCACACAGGGTTCGTCGGCGTCCGCGTGACGTACTACGACCACGCCGGCGGAAGGTGCGGCATATTCGAGCGGCGCACGCGGGCAGTCGGCACGGAAGGCTGGGTTCGGGCATGGGTGCATCTCGACCCGCCTCCGGAGACGGCGTCCTGTACCGTCGCGTTCGTCTGCGAAGCCGACATCGCCACCAACGGCGTCGTCCAATTCGACGACGTGTGCCTCGAAGCCTACGGACCCGAGCCTCTGCCGGACGGATGGGGGCTACTGCGCGGTGCCCTGCCCAACGACGCGCCCGCGCCGAGCATGTTCGCACCGGGTAGCGCCCGGATAAGCGTGATTGCATCCGACGGGCGCAGATACGCGCCGCGAGACAGCTACACGTTCCTCGACACCTCCTTCCATGCGCTCGGAGAGCCGTTCGAGGTCGCGCTACCGCCCGGCCCCGCCGAGGTCGTCGCATCGAAAGGGTTCGAGTACAGCGTCTGGCGGCAGACCGTGGAGATCGCGCCCGGAGAGGTCGCGGAAGTCGTGCCCGAGGTGCGACGTGTCTATTCGCTGGAGTCGGAAGGCTGGCACAGGGGCGACTCGCACATCCACCTGTTCTTCCACCGCCACACGCGGCACCCACAGATGGTGCCTGCAACCGTGATGGAGATCGCCGAGGCCGAAGGGTTACGCTTCCTCTCGTTCAAGGCCGAGGAGAAAGAGGCGCGGGCGTTCATCAGGCAGCCGATGCCATGGGTGAGCGAGTCGTTCATCGGCGAGATCGGGATAGAGTGCGTCAGCGACTTCCACGGACACGCGTACACCGTCAATGCGCGGTCCGTTCCCGCCGACGGCTTCCCGATGAAGCTGGTTCCGTGGCCGCTGCACGTCGATACGCAGGACCACCTCACCCTCACCGGAGGCGCGCTGGCATACGGCCATCCCTATAACAACGTATCGGCCGATAGTACTCTCGACGACGTTGCAGACCCGGCGAAGCTGCTTGTCGGGCGCGAGTGGCCCGTCGACGTGGCTCTTGGGCAGACACCCGCGATGGACGTTCTGTGCTCGGAAGGCCCGGGCGGGACAGACGTGAAGCTGCGGGACTACTACCGAATGCTGAATCTCCGATTCCGACCCGGCATGTCGGCATCCACGGACGCGTACGTCGGTCAGGGGGCGATTCATCCCGGCGCGGGCAGAACGTACGTGCGCGTTCCGGAACTCTCCTGGGACGCTGTCGCCACGGCATACCGCACGGGCGCGACATTCGTGACGAACGGGCCGCTGTTGTGGCTCGGCGTCGATGGGATGCAGCCGGGCGAGGAGCTGTCCATCGCCGACGGGCAGCAAGTTGAGGTGAGCGCGCGCGCTGCGTCGAACTGGGGGGTATCGCGCGCCGAGCTGATCGTGGGTGGTGAGGTTGTCAGGACGCTTGGCCCTGGGACGGATGGGGAGGTGAACGAGACGTTCTCGCTCGACGTGGACGCCAGCACCTGGCTCGCGCTCCGAGCGTTCGGCCCGGGCGACGAGTTGGTCGAACCGAAGCTGTTACCCTCTGCCTGGCGCGAGTCAGGCCTCGGGCAGTTCGCCCACACGAGCCCGGTCTATGTCACGGTCGGGCAGCGTGCGCTGACGCCCGACCCCGAAGCCGCGCGCTACTTCGTCGGATGGATCGACGCATACCGAACCGCTCTCGACGCGAGAGAAGACCTGTTCGCCAACGACAACGGCACGTGGGGAGACGACGTTCGTCAGGCGATATACGGTCGGCTGGACAGCGCTCGCGTGGTCTACGAACGTCTTAGCGTCGTGCGCGTGCGCTGACGCGCACGTTGGGAGATTCTTGCTCGGCTGTGCCGAGCTGGGAATCTCCCCGGCTCTGCGTCTGCTGCCCAGCCCCTTGCCCCATCATCGACCCCGCCATACGTTCGCGCATCATCCAGCGTTCAGACGCCTGTCTCGCAATGTAGAGGGGACAACTCGATGCGCACCATCCTCATCGCCGTAGCCGCGCTGGCACTGCTTCTCGTCGGCGCAGCGTCTGCCCAGTCGGCCGACAAGACCCCGATAGGCGTGCTGGAGCTTGACAGCGACAACGTCCCGACGGCCGAGTTGCGCCTCCTCTCCGACAGGCTCAGGGTCGAGCTGTTTCGCACTCAGAAGTTCAAGGTCGTCGAGCGGGAACGCATGAACGCCATCCTGGACGAGCAGGGGTTCCAGACCAGCGAATGCTCCGCGACCGAGTGCGTGGTTGAAATCGGGCAGCTTATCGGCGTGACGCAGATGGTCGCAGGCACCGTCGGGCGCATCGCGGGCATCCACACGATGAGCGTTCGGCTGATCGACGTCGAGACCGGCGAGATCGAGCGAATCGCCGTGAAGGATTGCGCGTGCGACCTCGCCCAGATGCTCACCGAGGTCGTAGCGATGGTTGCAGCCGAACTGGCCGGTGTTGAGAATGCCAGCCAGGGTGGGATCATCCCGGCCGGCCCCGCACCAACAGCCCCGGTGCCCCATGTGCCAACCCCCGCATCTACCCCGAGCGTCACTGCTCCCACGCCAGCGCCACCGCCGGCATCGAGGCCGGGCCTAATCGCCGTGGACCTCCGGTGGGCCTGGCTCCCGCACGGCTACGGCAGTTCCCGGGGTCTCTCGCTGCAGTATCAATGGTCGGCCACCACGAGTCTGTACGCGGGGCTCGGTTTCGAAATCGCCAGCAGCTATCGATTTGAGGACAACACCGGCGATCAAGCCTATGCTGACGGGATGACGAACTGGGGGATCCGCGCCCCGCTCAGCATCGTGGTGGCTCGCGAGTTCGTCGTCGATGTGTGTCCTATGCTTACACGAGGCCCATATAGGGCTGGTTTCGGGTGGCGCCCGCCGCACTCGGAAGGGGAAGAGGATCTCAGCAAGTTAGCATGGGGCGTCGACGCCGGTGCACACGTGAGTCTCGGCAGCATCAGGCTGAACGCCGCCTACAGGTTCATCGC
>CAZSJP010000221.1:0-7347 GCA_964606675.1 uncultured bacterium | reverse complement strand
TATCGCCGACCCGCCGAACTCGACGGTGAGGAAATGGCCGGCACGTGGGTGTAGTCCTCGTGCCCTGACGGGCACGCTGCGAGTTCGACGGACCCCGGTTCGCATGTGGCGGGGCAAGTCCGGCAGCGCTCGGAGCCGCCGCGAATGCGGAGCATTCGCCAACGAACCCGAGCACAACGAGGGTTCGACGATTTTGGCGCAACAGAAGGACGAGACATGGCAACTACCAAGGCGGGCTTCGGCCTGGTTGAGACGACGCCCCTGGTCGGCACGCCGCTATCTGGGCAGATACGCGTCAAGTACGCTTCAGGCGTCAACGATCCGCTGTTTGCCCGAGTCCTTGCCCTGGCCGACGATGCATCGTCGTGCCTGATAGTCTCTTGCGACTTGAGCAAGATCGACGCCGAGGGGCTTTCGGCGATACGCTCGGCCGTCTCAGAGCGACTCCCGGTGGCTCCGCAGAACATATGGGTTCTGACGACTCACACACACACAGGTCCAGCTGCGTCGGCCTCGTTCGAGACGCCGCGGGCGGACGAGTACGTCGAGCGACTGCCAGGCCTGATCGCGCTGGCGGCCGATACGGCGTGGCGCGACATGGCCGAGGCGCGCGTCTCGTTCACGCGGAAACATGTCGACGATGTAGGGTTCGTGCGCAGGTACCGTATGGTGGACGGCTCGGTTCGGACGAATCCCGGAGTGGGGAATCCGGACCTGGTCGGCCCATATCGGCACGCGCGCACGGAGCTTTCGATCCTGCAATTCGAGCGCGACAGTTCCAGGTTGCCGATAGTGATCGCGAGCTTCCCGTGCCACGCCGACGTGGTGGGCGGCACGGAGATATCGGCCGACTACCCGGGCCGCGCGTGCAAAGAGATGACCCAAGGCCTGCCGGGTCATCCGGAGACGTTGTTCCTCACGGGTGCATGCGGCGACATCAACCACATCGACGCCGAGGGCGACTCGCGGCCGGGTGGATATGGCCACGCCCAGGCGATGGGACGAAGGCTGGCCGAGGAAGCGTTGAGCATGTGGCACATGCGGTCGGATATCTCGGGCGGCCTGGACCTTCGCCGCACGACGGTCGTCGTCCCGAGGCGAGCCGTCGCTCCTGAGTTGGTGTCCGAGGCGCGGACGCTCCAGATGCGATCGCAGCACGGTGGGAAGGACCTCAGCAACGAGGACGTCTGGACGAGAGAACTGGCGTTACTGGCCGACATGCCGGAGCAGATCGAGTTGGAGATAGCAGCGCTCGTCATCGGCGACATGGCACTCGTCGCGACGCCGGGAGAGCCGTTCTCGGCGCTGGCCGAGCAGATCCAGAACGATTCCCCGTTTGGCAACACGGTGGTGGCCGAGCTTGCGCATGCCGGCCCCGGGTACATCCTGCCCGCAGAGTGCTACGACCAGGACGGCTACGAGGAACGCCCGGCGCGCACCAGTCCATTCGCACCGGGTGCGGGCGAGGAACTGGTCAGGGCGACCCTACGGATGCTGAACGAGTAGACAGACCGCGCCCGTTAGTACATTCCTAGCCCGGCTTTCCGGCGCACCTCCGACATGGTTTCCTCGGCCATCGCGGTGCATTTCCTCGCGCCGGCACGGAGCGCGTCGCGAACGTCGTCCGGCCGAGCCTTCAGTTCGTCCGACCGCTTCCTTATCGGCTCGAGCACCGGATTCAGGTTGTCGGCGAGAATCTGCTTGCACCCGACGCAGCCGATCTCGGCCGAGCGACACATCCGGTCTATGTCCGCGACCGTGTCGGGCGGCGTCACCTGCTTGTGCATGGTGAAAATGTTGCAGATGTCGGGATCGCCCGGGTCCTTCAGCCGCACGCGAGCCGGGTCGGTGAACGCCGGCCGCAACCGTTCCCACAGGGCCTCTTCCGTGTCGGTGATGGATATGTAGTTGTTGAGGCTCTTGCTCATCTTTGCGGTGCCGTCGAGGCCCATGATGCGCGGCGCCTCGGTAAGTAATGGCGCCGGCTCGGGGAATGTCTCCCCGAAGCGGTTGTTGAACCTGCGCGCGAGTTCACGGCTGAGTTCGACGTGTTGGAGCTGATCGTCGCCGACGGGGACAGCCTCAGCCTTGTATATCAGAATGTCGGCCGCTTGCAGCACCGGATACGTGAAAAGCCCCGCGCTTATGTTCGCCTCATTCTGCAGGCTCTTCTCTTTGAACTGTGTCATGTTCTCGAGCCGCCCCATGGACGCGACAGTGTTGAGCATCCACATCAGCTCGGTGTGCACAGGTACGTCCGACTGCACCAGAAGCGTGCACTTGTCGGGGGAAAGGCCGCAAGCCATCAGGTGGCGGGCGAGGTCGAGCACGCGGCCGGGCATCTCGGATGCACCGTAGTCCGAGGTCATGGCGTGGTAGTCGACGACGCAGTAGATCGCGTCGTGCGTGTCCTGCAACGCTACCCAGTTCGCGATCGCGCCGAAGTAGTTGCCCAGATGCAGCTCACCAGTAGTCGGCTGAATGCCGCTGAAAAGACGCTTCCTACCCATTGGGACGATCCTCCGGACACTTGGCCCAAAAAAGAGAAGCCGCAAGCCAGTGGCTTGCGGCTATGGATTACATATGAGTTCGTGCCTATCGCGTGCGCAAGCCAACTCCTAGTCGGAACGGTGCCACCAGCGCCAAGTGCAACCCGAGACGCGAGACGATTCGGTTGGCCTGCGGTACATATGCGATTCCTTAGTTGACTGCTCTGCGATCCGAAAGCTACCGCGTCGGCGGCAGCCCGTCAAGACGCCGCCATGCTCAGCCGCCTTGCACGGACGCGGCGCCCTTGATGAGCTTGAGCCGGCGGCGGGCTTGCGACACGACCTGCGCATCGGAATACAGGTCGATGGCAGTCTGAAGCGTGTCACGCGCCCGGACATAGTCGGTCGCCAATTCGAAGTTGACCGCCGCGTCGACCAGCGCGTACGCGGCAAGCGGCGACTCGGGGTTGCCTTCGGCCCATTCGAGCAACTCCTCGCCGGCCTCGGTGTAGTTCCGCTCGGCGCTGAGGCAATCTGCCAGGCCTCTGGTGGCGTGGAAGTCGTGTACCTCGTCGTCGCCCTCGCCGCTCCAGGCCTCGTATAGCTCCTTCGCCTGAGCGAAATCGCCGTTGGCACGGAGCGCGTCCGCCTTGTACAGCCGCGCCAGGCGGTCCGGGCGGCCGGAGAACTCGTCGATGAGCTCGTCCGCGAAGCTCACGGCCTCGTCGGTATTTCCGTCGCGCACAAGCGCTTCCAGTTCCACCAACCGGACCATGCCCCTCACCGACTGATCTTCGCTCCAACCGCGGTATACGTACACCGCCACGACGGCGAACACCGCCGCCACCACCGCCGTAACCACGATGGGGAAGTTCTCTTCGAGCAGCATGGAGATCCGGGACGTCCAGACCAACAGCTTGTCCTGCTTGATCTCACGACGCGTGAGGCGTTTTCGAGCACTACCGTGTTGCACGTGGTTCTCCTTCAGGATTGCTTTTCTACTGTGTCCGCCAACGCGGAGAACTCGTCCTTGAGCGCCGGGTAGAGCGCTCTGAAACGTGTGTACCACTCGTCGTACATCGCGGCACGCCCGGCGTCGGGATCCGCGGCCGACTCGACTTGGACGATCTCATCGGACGCTTCGGCAAGGTCGTCGAAGACATTGGCCGCCACACCGCCCATGAGCGCGGCCCCGAACGCGGGACCCTCATCGTTATTCACCGTTACCACCGGCGCGCCGTAGATATCGGCTTGGAGTTGAAGCCAGAACGGGCTTTTCGCGCCGCCGCCGGTGGCTCGTATCTGCTCTATCTCGACGCCCAACTCGCGCATGATCGACATCGAGTCTCGCATCCCGAACGTGATGCCCTCGAACACCGACCGCATGATGTGAGATCGGTCGTGCCGCAATGAGAACCCGACGAACCCGCCACGCGCATCGGCATCCTTGTGCGGGGTCCGCTCGCCGCTGAGGTATGGCAGGAACATCAGCCCTTCGCAGCCCACCGGTGCCTTGGACGCGACCTCGGACATCACGTCGTATGGATCGCGCCCGGCCTCGACGGCGGCGGACCTCTCGGAGTCGGCGAGAACGTCGCGCATCCAGCGCAGGCTGCCGCCGGCAGAGAGCATCACACCCATCAGATACCACCGATCGGGCACGCTGTGGCAGAATGTATGGGCGCGCATCTCCGGGTCCACCCTGACCGAATCGGTGTGCGCAAGCACTACGCCCGACGTCCCGAGGCTGCTCAGCACGCGGCCCTCTTTCACGATTCCGGTTCCCGCGGCGCCACAAGCGTTGTCCGCGCCGCCACCGGCAACCGGGGTGCCTGCCTTCAGCCCCGTCAGCGCAGCCACGGCCGCCGTTATGTGCCCGCAGTCGTCCACCGACTCGCGCACTGGAACCAGCATCTCGGCCGGCAGGCCGAGCCGTCTCATGATCTCTTCGCTCCAGCGACGATTCACCACGTCGAACATCGCGGTGCCGGCTGCGTCGCTGACCTCCATGATCTTCTCGCCCGTCAGCCTGAAGCGGATGTAGTCTTTCGCGAGCAGTAGCGTCTTCAGCCGCGCGAAGTTTGCCGGCTCTTCGTCGCGAAGCCACACGACCTTCGGCAGCGTAAACCCTTCGAGCGGCGGGTTCGACACCAGGTCGCGCATCGCGTCGTCGCCACCGACGGTTTCCGTGATCTGGAAGCGCTGTCTGGTGGTCCGCCCGTCGCACCAGAGTATCGCCTCCCGAATGACCTCGTCGTTCGAGTCGAGGAAGACCGAGCTGTGCATCTGTCCCGATAGGCCGATTCCGCGTATGTCGCGGCCATCGATGCGGGCTGCGGCAATCACTGCGCGCGTCGCAGCGATGGTCGCTTGCCACCAGAGATCCGGGTCCTGCTCCGCCCAGCCGGGGCGTGGCGTGGACATGGGATACTCATCGGTGTGACTGGCGAGCGTCGTGCCCGCTTCGTCGATTAGAAGCGCCTTCACGCCGGTTGTTCCGATGTCCAGCCCCAAAAGCACGGCGACCCCCTGCGAGCATCCGATGGTGGCGCGCCGGGAACGCTCCACGCGCTCGACAGCACCAGAATCCAGAACTATAAATATAAAGCCATCGTCGTCGGCGTGCCAACGCGATGCAGCGTGGCGGTGCCGACGACGGGGTCCGACACGGAACCTTCAGGGAGTGCATCCGTTGACTGATGGAGGTCGCCGCCCTAGTTTTTTGTGTGGTGTCGGCTCGAACGAGGCCGCCAGACCAGTCACCGTATTCAGGAGATCGCTTGTGCCGACATGGGCTGTAGCAGTTGCGCTGATGTGCGTCGCGTTCGTCGTCCTCGCCGTCATACCGGGCGCGCCGATCAAGGGCAGCAACCGGACGATTTTCGGCATCGGCGCGCTGGCCATCGTAGCCGGGTTCGTGTTGCTCGGCATCGGCCCCGCGTCCAATCCGCTCTCGCTGACGGTGGGGCCGGTGCTGCTCGTGCTGGGGTATTGCGTCGTGATCCCGATCTCGCTTCTTCGTCGCCCGGGCGACTCCAGTTCCGACGGCAAGTAGACTTGCGCGTCCTTGGCCCCACGGACCGACATATGGGGCGCTTAGCTCAGTTGGTTAGAGCGCCTGCCTTACAAGCAGGAGGTCGCTGGTTCGAGTCCAGCAGTGCCCATCTCCCCACAACAAGCGACTCCTCCCCAATCAGTTGCCTGCCCCCAGCGATATTCGGTCGCTCGCCGGGTGCTCCCGCGACCACGGGCCGACTCTGTACCAGTGGCGTATCCCGCTCGGCAGGAGCGCCGGCATGACCGGCCGGGAGCGGATCGACGCCGCGCTCTCCTCGACGGGCACGGATGAGATCCCCGCGGCGATATGCTACGAGGGGATATACGTCCGGGATCACTGGGACCAACTCACCGAATGCCCGTGGTGGTTCGCACACTCTCCCGAGGTAGCCCACCAACTGGCCTGGCGTCGCGACGTGATCCGCAGAACGGGACACGACTGGACCACCATGCCGGGGCTGTTCTACACCAGAGACGAGCGCGAGCGCCTGACGATTGAGGAAGCCGAGGGCAACATAGTCCTGGCCGACGAATCGACCGGCGTCCGGCGTCGTCTCTATCCGCCTCTGCGCGGTGGCGATAGTCGGCTCGATCCCGACGCGCCATCGGTCGCACGGACGCGCAACGCTATCGAGAGCGCGATGCCGTTGCCGCCGCCAATCGACGTCGCCGCTGCCGACGCGGACGGCAGCACCGACTTGCTCCAAGCATTCCGTGCCGAGCATCGGGCGCCCGGCTCCACCGGCCCTAGCTTCATGACGAGCGTCTCATCGCCCTTGTGGCGGCTGTTCACGATATGGCAGTTCGACGACGTGATGGCAACTATCGCGACCGACCCCGATCTAGTCGAGAACGCGTGCACGCGGTCGACCGAGTTGGCGCTGCAAACGGTTCGTAACGCCGCGGCCCTGGGCGTCGACGTCGTCTGGGTCGAGGAGTGTATGACCGACATGGTGTCGCCTGCAGCGTTCGAGCGCCTGAACGTGCCCAGCGTCGTCGCCGTGAACGACGAGATCAGGGCGCACGGCATGAAGTCCGTGTACTACTACTGCGGGAACCCCGGCGACAAGTGGAAAATGCTGTTCGGATCGCATGCCGATGCGCTCGCGTTGGAGGAGAGCAAGAAAGGGTTCACGATCGACGTCGAAGAGGCCGCGGCGCGGGCTGAAGGACGGTGCGCGATTCTGGGTAACCTCGACGCGATCGATCTGCTCGCGCACGGTTCCGACGGCGATCTGCGAGACGAGATCGAGCGCCAGATCGACGTAGGGCGGACGCACGGCGATCGCTTCGTCATGAGCATCGGCAGCCCCGTGACGCCTGGCACGACTGTAGATAGGGTCCGTCGATACACGGACCTCGTGCGCGAGATCGGATCGAGGTAACCAGGCCGCGCTTGTGGAGTTCGCCACTGTTCGCCCCGGACTGTATATTCGATACTAGTAGATATTGGCTGCATCGGAGGCGGAACATGAGACGCTACTTGCTCTACGCAACGCTCGTCGTGGCGCTTGGCTGCCAGTCGTTGCTCGGCCACGACAATCCGTTGGCCATGGGAGGCTGTGGCGGCGGGCCGGGCGGTCTGCGTCCGAAAGCGCAACTCGACATTCGGCTAACCGACGTCGCGTTCGACTCGCCATCGGCAACCGCGGTCGGAGACACCGGGAAGGTGAACGTCGTCGGCAGACTGAGAACCGGAGACCCCTGTCAGAAGTTCTGGGCGACAGCCGATCTCGATGGCCAGGCTATTGCCCTGACCATCGGCATATCGCCCGCCATCGATGACAAGACGGGGTGCGCT
>CAZSJP010000220.1:0-7350 GCA_964606675.1 uncultured bacterium | reverse complement strand
AGCCCGGCGGTGCGGCTCGCCGGAAACCATCAACCGATCCGTCGGCGCCGTCGGGATCTCGGCTCCCGTCGTTCCCGTTCGTGATGCTCGGCGTCCATCGATTGCCCCACGGGAAAGTGAATCGCTGCGGCCCACGGGCGGCCATCTCCCATTCCGCCTCTGATGGCAGGCGACACCCACGCGACGCCGCGAACACGTCGGCCGCACCCCAATCGACGTTCGTCACGGGCAGGTGGTCGTACGACGGGGGTACAGGGAACGGCAGGCCGAACGAGTGGGCGAACTTCCGGTACTCGGCCGTTGTGATCTCGTACTTGCCGATGAGGTATGGTTTGAGCATCACCTCGACGACGCCGATGCTCGAATCGCCCATGAGGAACCTTCCTCCCGGGATATACACCATCTCCATATCGTCGACTATCACTATATCGCCTGGGCTGGGTCTGCCGCTGCAGGCGGCTATCGCGACGGCAGCGCATATTGCGAGTATCTGGTAGATGCCCCGTGGTTTCACAGGCTCGAATCCTTCTGAAGAGAGCGGTTCATCGCCACTACGGTACGACCATTGAGTAAAACACGAAGCCGTCGGTAGCTCAAGCCCCGCGAGCGCGGCGCCCGGCTGAGCGGGGTCCGCACGATGGTTGAACGCCCCCTGTGCGGCCTGCCCAAGACGCGCGTCAGCTATCGACGACCGCCACGTTCACGGACAGATCTCCAAGAACCAACTTCATCCCATCATGCAGGACAACCACGTCGAGCGGCCCGAGGCGAACGCCGTCGGCCGTGGTAAGAGCCGTATCCGTCAGGGGTTGCAGCCAGTAGCGCCGGCTGTGGTACACGAGCCGTGCGTGTTGCTGCTCGCCCGTCGGATGGTCGAGCACCCAGGCGCAGTCGGCACCTCGGCCCATGGTTGCGGACGAGACGAGCACGAGGTACTGGTCGGCGCAGTCGCCGCGGCTCAAGCGAAGCCAGTCGTGCGCGGCATCTCCCTGCAGTCCGAAGAACTCCGGCAGGCCGGATGCCTCGCGGTCGGACCACGGTAGCACTATCCGTCCCCGCGCGTCGAGCATCTCGTCGGCCTCGCTTCGCGCGGACGAGTCGGCACACATTTCGACTACGCCGGCCACATTGATCGTCGCGCCGTCATCGACTGCCGCGGCTTCGTCTTTCGGGAGCCGCTCCATGCTCCCGGCAAGGTACGTTCCGTTCCCACTGCCGAGGTCCACGACGGAAAGAGCGTTCCCGTCGTAGCGGAACTCGAGGTGCTTCCTGCTGATGGGCATGTTCTTCTCTACGCATTCCGGATCGGTCAGAGGCGCGACCAGCAGGCGGACGTCGTTCTCGCCCTGCCTCCCCATCGCGACCGTTGGCTTGGAGAAGACCGCCAGGTTGCCGGCCGAGGTTTCCTTGGCCGATTCGACGCTCAGCCGGGCCGACGCCTGTGGCGACGCGTCCGGAGCCGGGATGGCAAGCTTCAGGTTGGGCGGCGACGGTGATGACTCCGCATACAGTGCCACCCGCACCCACACCGGCTCGCCGCTCTCCCACATCGCCGCAAGCCTCGACTCCATCGTCTCGATGGATGAGCCCGTCTTCATAAGGTCGCCCATGGCAACCGCGGTGACGTCCTTGACAACCACGCTCACATTCTGCCCGCCCCCGTCGGTGCCGACGGCGTTCGGGTCAGAGATAAGCAGCTCGGCTTGCCCGCAGAGGCATCTCTCCACATCGGCATCTTCGCCGTCGACAGTGCGGTACCGCACCTTGATATCCAGACGATCCTGACCACCCCTATCCGGCTGCACGCGGAGGAGGACCTGCCTTGTCTGCCCGGCGTAGATCGGCATGCCCTGAAGGACGTCAGTAGGCTCTCCGGCCGACCAACACGACGCCTCGACGCTGACGTCCGTGATCGGGTGTACCCCGTCGCTGGTCAGGCGGAACTCGATGTTCCCCAGGCTGTTCTTGTACAGCTTCTTGCTTGCCAGTATTTCGAGCTTGACGCGTTGCTCGATGCCGCATTTCGGGCAGAACTTGTCGCCGTCCTCTATCGATTGCCCGCAGTTCGTGCATGGTTTCACGTGTGTCGCTCCGGCCTATCTCTGATCTAGTCACATGTTTCGGCGCGAGGAAACGTGCCGGCTATCGGCATCGTCTCCTACTGCTCGTCTGCCAACTGCTTGCCGCATCCGGTGCAGAACTTGGAGTCGTCACGGTTGGACTTGTCGCAGTGCTTGCAGACCTTACCGGCCGCTGCCTCTTCGGGCTTCCGCCCCGACGCCGCGTTGGCGACGCTCTCCATCGCGTTGGTAGCGATGCGCTCCACGGCGTCGGTGCTATGTTTGTGTGCATCGATGGCACGTTCGGCGTTGTCGGCCTTGTACTTCTCCTGGAGCGTCTTGGCGGCCTCGTCCGACTTGCCGGCGCTCATCGCGAGGATCTGGTCCGGCGTGAGGTCCTTCTGCGCTTCGATGATCTTTGTTTCGGCTTCGGCCTCGGCGGCGCGCCGCATGCTCTCATTCTCGGTCTCGGTTTCCATCTCCCGACGTTTCCGCGCCGCCTTCGCGTCTTGCATCTCGGTGAGCAGTTCGACTCCCATCTTTGCTTTGGCCGTTTCGGTTCGGAGCGCGCTCTCTGCTCTGGCCTCCTCGATTCGACGGGTGCTCTCTGCCTCGGCAGCCCTGATCCGAATCTCACTCTCCGCGCGGGCCTCGTCGATGGCGAGGTTGATCTCCACCAGAACCTGCTCGCCTCTCGCGCCGGCCAGCTTCAGTTCCTGCTCGCGCTCCTGTTCGAGCAACCTGCGCACGTGTTCCTGTGTGAGCCGACGGTCCTCCTCATCGGCCCGGGCGACATCGAGCATCTTCTGCCATTCCAGCTCGTCCAGAGCATTGGTTGAGTCGATCTCCCGGCGCGCTTTCTCAAGGTCGGCCTCGCTACGCATCTCTGCGATGCGCTCGAGGTTGTCGGCGGCCAGCAGCTTTTCGCGGACCCGTGCGCGTTCGACCAACACGTCCGCGTGGACGTCGGTAAGCTTGTTGTCCGATCGCTGTTCCTTGATCCTCTGCATCTCGGGTTGGACGAACTCCATTGAGCGGGTCTGCACGATCCCAACGCCGATCCGGCGCAAACTCTCACGCATGTGAGCGTCTAACTGAAGCTCGTAGTCGTCCTTCACGGTTCGGCTCGCCGTCAGATCGTCGAACTTCGCGGCGCCGACGATCCCATCGAGCGCGTTGGTGGTCTCGGCGAGATACTCGTCGACCAGGTCTTCGCGAGTGACCAGCACCCGGCCTTTCATGAAGTCCGTGTAGAACAACGTCGGATCCGCGATCTGCACAACGAGTTCGCACCGCACGGCCACTTCGAGGCCGTCGCTGGTGAACAACCCAGAGACCGACACTCGGAGCGCTGCATCTCCGGCGTCCACCAGCACCGCCGACATGCGGTCGAACGAGCCGAACCTCTTGAGTTCGTACCTTCCCGGCCCGACGACGTCGACGATCGTCCCGTCGCCGATCAGGATCGCTTTGGTTCCCGCATCGACCTCAAGCGGCTTCTTGAGCCACCCGTCTATCTGCCACAGATCGATCCTCACGCCCAGGTCGTCAGGCTCGCGAGCCCAACGGCGGCCGCGCGCGCCGGCCTGAGACGCGCCTTCGGGAGCCATCTTGGCACCGTCCTTGGTCTCCAATGGCTCCTCCCTCCCCGAGACGGCCAGCTTCCGGCCGCATTTGGTGCAGAACTTCTGTCCGGGATCGATTCGATTACCACACCGTGGGCATTCGGACGCATCGGCAGGCATATTGGCGGCCTCGTCTATGCTGTGTCTATAGTCCGGCGAGCTTGTCGCCTCGTTCGTCGAGAGTGACACCCAGACTGTGAATCGCCATCCGAATGCCGCCCATCCGCTCTGTCAGTTCGTCGGCGCTGCCCGCAATAGCCGATTGCGCTAGCTCACCGCATTCGTCCTTCAGCCGTCGCGCGTCTTCGAACAGGGAATTGTCCAGTTCGGCCGCTGCACCGGCCTGACCTTCGTTCATCGTGTCGGGTCTGCCGGTTGCCGCAGCCTCTACTCGTTTGCGCATCACGTCGAGATCGTTCTCAATGTCTCTCAGCGGCCGAGCCGATTCGGTTCTCCCGGCCTTGGTGATCTCGTCGCGGGCCGCGGCAAGCGACGACTTGGCGCTCTGGAGCGCGCGAGCGGCCCCCTCACGGGACTTCGTGGCGGCCGCGCTCTTACCGTCGACGTGTTCATCACGGCGCTTGTTGCGGACCCCTCGGACGACGTAGCGCGTCGCGACGCCGACCACGACGACGGCCAGCGCGACGATGAAACATCGGACGACCCACACGCGCAGTTCCAGAACCTCACAGCGGAGGTTGTTGTCGGCCCAGAAATAGTCCCCCGTCTCGACGGAGACGTCTTTCAGGTCCGCTGCGACCACCGCGCCGTCGCCATCGACCTGCCACTCGGTCACTCGTCCGGTCAGCACGGCGTCTGCGACAAGAAGCCTCCCGAACTGCGGGGCGGCGCTGTCGCTTGTCAGGTCCGATCCGGTCCTCATGAGTTCGGCCATGGCCCCCTGAGTCACCGACTCGTCGCGATTCACAACGATGACGTCGCGCCTCACAAGCTCGGTGATCAGCGCGCTGGCGACGCGGCCCGAGCTGTCGCCAGCCAACGGCATCACCGCGTGCTTCTTGGAAGCTGCCTTGGCGACGATCCCCTCCGCGGCTTCGGCGGCTACATTCTGCACAGCGTCGTCGACCGGAGCGGCACAGACGGCGGGTGCGATCAAGGCGCACAGAGTGGCTACGGCAACACCGCACCTGATGGATGCACCGCTCATTCGCCGTTCCTCCCTTGCCGTTCGGGGCCACTGGGCCGCGGACCGACTAACCTCGCGCGATCTCGAACGCTGCGCCCCACATGACGGGTGGAGAGTGCAGATCGAGTCGAAAAGTAGCTGCACGATTGACCTTCGTCAACAATGAGAACCATGGCAGTCCTTTGTAGACGTCGACGACTTAGGCCGGGGCTTGAGCCGCTACCCTTGTAAGTATGGCTGTCAACGAGGTATGTTCTTGTGAGTAAGCTAATTGATGGCAAGCTGCCCGCAGGAGCAAAGGGGCTTCAGATGGCGCAGACTGTGATAGTCCGCGGCGTGCGGCACGACGACTGGCAGACCCACGTGGCGCAGATGCGCGTCTACTTCGGCGGGCGCACGCAGGCGCCCTCGGCCAAACCGACTCGCGACGCATCCTACGTTGCGTTCTATCAGGGCGCACCGGAGTCGGCCATCACGCACCTCGGCGTCGTGAAGGCGATCGAACGCGACGCCGACATCCTCAACTCGGACATCTTCCACCTCTCGGCACTGATCGCGCTCGATCCGCCCATCCCGTGCGGCCACCCGATCAGCAACTTCCTCTACACGACGCTCGACGAACTGGGCATAGACGCGGTACGCCTGACGATGAAGCGGAAGAAGCGCGCAACGTTCAGATAGGCCGCGGGTCGCCAGCTCGGGCTGCCATCCGGCCATCCCCGACGTCCGCCTGCCGGTGTCGGTTGTTCGTCGCCGTCAGGATTCGTCCACCCAGCACGGGCTCGACCACGCCATGTTGCCCATGCCGGTGGTGATCCGCACGTAGCAGTAGCTCCCTGGGTCGATGGAAATCGGCGAGCTGTCTTCGGCGACTATCCGCCCATCGTCTCCTGGGTACAGCTTCTCGACGTCGACTCCGTTCAGCACGACGGCCGCCTCGGATACCCCTTCCTCCGACGCGGCTTCTATCGACATGACATGGCCGCGTGGGTGTTCCGTGCGGCGGACGTCTAGATAGATTCTGCTCTGAGTCGTGGCATAGGTTCGTCGGTCTCTGATGGCATCGAAGATGGCGTCGCGATCAAGCCGCGGGGCCAGTGCGGCCGTGTATCCCGTCGGCCATGTTCTGTCGGGGCTCGGCGGGTAGCTTTCGTTGTGGAACGCATCGCCAGGCCGCCCGTCGTGTATGTCGCCACCACCGACGAACCCGAATCGGCATCCCATGTTAAGCGCGTCCACGACGTGATGCCCGCGGGCCTCGCCATGCAAGTGTTGGATCGCCATCGGGTTGCCGTCGTCGGCGTGTCGTTCGCTGTTCCCCCAGACCGAGTGGATTTCGACAGCCCTCTCGTATTTCGGGTTCCAGCCCAGCGACCAGTCGACACCCATGACCTTGTTCGCGGAGTGATGCGGGATCGCCATCGGTTCCAGTTCCGCCAGGCCATCTAGCGCCTTCCACAGCTTGGGCAGGCTGTCGTACCGAGGGTCGGTAGAGCGTAGAGCAGGCCCTCCGGCCGCCCGGAAGTAGACGTTTCGGTGCCCTGGCGCGTGGTTCGTCCATTCCTGCCCGATCAGCGTCGCGAAACGGCCGGGTTCGTTGTAGTCGTCCGTGACGGCCTGGAAGTACTCCCACTGTCGGTCCGTCAGCGCCTCGATATGATCCGAGATCGCTCCGAAATCCAGGAATCCCTCATCGCGCGCGAACGCGTATAGCTCTTCGGGGCAACGAATCCCGTCGCTGAAGAACGTCTGCCAGTGCGGGTCGCCCCAGTAGATTCTCACGGACGGACGGTCCTCGGTCACGCGAATCGCGTTGGACCATCCCTCCACGCCGGATTTCGTGTCGACGAGCCGCACGAAGTGGATACCCGGAGACGCGAACTTGTAGCCAGGCATCGCGAGTATCGGCCTGACGTCGCCCTGAAACGAGCCCTGCGCGACCCCGTCGAATGCCAATCTCGCGGGCCCGGAGAGGCTCGCCCCGCCCTCGACCGCGATCTTCCCGGTCCATTCGGGAAGGCAGTTGTCGTGATATTGTATGCCTCGCTCGACGTTGAGGTTGAACGGCGTGCGGAGCGACGGCTTCGGCGTGTTCCACTGGCCGCTGCTCGCAACGGGCCTCAACGGACCTGTCAACTTGACCTTGAGGGCGAATGCCTCGCCCGTCTGCACTACGGACGGTGCAACGCAACGGATGCCTTCGGGGTCGGTCACTGGTCTTCCTCACGGGTATGTTCGCGGCTCTTGTCGTTCGAGTGCGACGTCTCTTCGGCGTCACGGACAAGGGTAGCGATAGCGCGTGCGGTTGCCTACCTCTATTCGGCCGCGTTCGGCCACGTCGCGCGTCCACGGGAAGACACGTCGTCGACGGTCGGCCCAACATGGAAGCGCCCCGGAATCGATGGATCCCGAGGCGCCATAGCGATATCGAATATTTGTGTGGTCGGGGCGAGTGGATTTGAACCACCGACCCCCTGCTCCCGAAGCAGGTGCGCTAGCCGGACTGCGCTACGCCCCG
>CAZSJP010000219.1:3812-7369 GCA_964606675.1 uncultured bacterium | reverse complement strand
GTACGTTCGCCGGTGCACGTGGTGAGGACAACGTCATGACACATCACACCTAGTGCCAATCTGAGAACGAGGAATCACTATGTCGTTCAGCGGCAACGTGGGGATTCCTATCGTTGCTATGTGTCTCTCTGCCTACCCATGTACGCCACCCTATCTCCCCAACCCGCGCATCGTTATCGATCCCTCTTCGATCGGGTCGGCTTTGCCCGTCTCCTTCATTCGCTGCTCGATCCATCCATGCAGCCTGGCCTTGAGGTCCGCCACAACGTCCGGTCGCTGATCGACCAAGTTCGTGACCTCTTTCACCGGCTTCTCGTGCAAATCGTACAACTCGACGGGCGGCATGTCGTGGAAATCCGGTTCCAGCGCCTCGATGTACTTCCAGTCGTTCGTGCGAACGCCGTATTTCCTCATCCATGAACATTCCGCAACGAAGAGCGTCTCGTAGTGCCCCTTCTGCGAACCGCCGTCGATCAACGGTTTGCAGCTCAACCCGGTCATATTGTTTTCGGTGATCGTATCGGACAAACCTATGTACTCGAGCATAGTCGGCGCGATGTCGTACGTCGCCACCTGCCCACGCAGACGCTGCTCCGGAGGTACGATCCCTGGGCAACGCACCATAAGCGGCACACACACGTTCGCGTCGTACAATCCGTGATGGTCGAAGAAACAGTCGTGCTCGTCCATTGTCTCGCCATGGTCGGCCGTGAGCACGACCAGGGTGTCTTCGTCCAGACCCAGTTCATGTAGTCGTGTGAGCAAGTGCGCTACAAGCAGGTCGTTGTAGGCGATAGCGGCATCGTACTCCCCGATCACGTACTCGACATCCGTCACGCCCGGAAGCCATCCCTTGAAGTATTCCGAAAAAGGCTCGAACGACCACATGTTGTCCAGCGACCTGTTCTTCGGCTCCTTCTCATCGCCTTCGTAGAACATCCGACTGAACGGCTTCGGTGGCAGATAGGGCGTGTGCGGGTCCCAGTAATGCGTATAGAGGAAGAACGGCTTGTCCTGCGCCGCGCACTGTTCAAGCTGTTCCATCGCAACATCGTTCGTCGCTTGCGCCTTCGGAAGCTTGCCGTCGCTATCGGCCTCCCACGCGTAGCCGCGGTAGTCGTCGAATCCACGTGGAAACCACCTGCCAACATTATCGGCGGCGGCCGTATAGTACCCTTTCTCGCTCAGTATCTCGGCGAGCATCCGAATCTCGGGGTCAGGCTCCTTACTGCCCGAATGAGACGGCAACTGGTGCGAGAACACGTCGTGTCCGCTCATCATCGTCGTGAAAGACGGATGAGTCGGAATGTGCGGCGCGACCATGTCGAGAAAAACCGTCCCTCCAGCAGCCAGTTTGTCGATATGTGGCGTTGTAGAGCGGTCGTAGCCGTAGCAGCCCATATGATCGGCCCGCAACGTGTCCAGAACGATGAGCATGATGTTCATGAGCCAAGGTCCTTCCTTTGAAATGCATCGGTACTAGAGAACATGACAGTGCATCGCGGCAATGTCGGGGTCAAGTGTGATCGCCACTATTGCATTGGTGTTCCGTCGCAACTATCCTCATCCCCTGCCATCTGATCGGTCAGCAGCCTCTTTTTTCGGTCCATCCGACGATAGGACGCCGAGCGCGCATGGTCTCGAAATCTCGCAAAGCCACACTCACCGAAGGTTCAGTAGGTAAAACGCTTATCCGCCTCACCGTCCCCATGGCGGTGGGCGTATTCTCAATCACCGCGTTCAGTTTCGCCAATACATTCTTCATCGCTCAGCTAGGTGTCGAGGAGCTTGTCGCAATCAGTTTCACCTTCCCCGTCGTAATGGTCTTCGGCAGCATCGCGATGGGCGTCGGCACGGGCACAGCGTCTGTGGTGTCTCGGGCCATTGGCCGAGGCGAGGAAACTGCGGTACGACGCTTTACTACCGATAGTCTGCTGCTTGCGCTTCTCTCTGTCATGGCCCTATGCGTCATCGGACTGCTGACGATCGACCAGCTATTCATCGCGCTGGGCGCCAAAACCAACACGCTGCCACTCATCAGACAATACATGACGATATGGTACCCCGGCATGCTTTTCATCATCGTTCCGATGGTGGGCAATCATGCAATTCGTGCGACAGGGGATACGAAATATCCGAGCTTAATCATGATGGTGGTCGCTGGGGTTAACGTGGCGCTCGATCCACTACTCATCTATGGTCTCGCAGGTTTCCCTCGTCTAGAACTCACGGGTGCCGCCATAGCGACCGTCATAGCCCGTGCTCTCGCTTGTATCGCCTCCCTCTCGATACTTCACTTCCGTGAGAGGATGCTCGACTTCTCAATGCCACGGCTGGCGGATGTTCTCGATTCATGGCGGCAGGTCCTGTGGATAGGCTTGCCCACCGCCCTGACAAACCTGCTGACTCCCATATCCATGGGCATCGTTACTCGCCTTACCGCACAGTTTGGGCAGACTGCCGTCGCCGCACTCGGGGCAGGCACACGCATCGTTCCTCTGACGATGATCCCCATTCACGCGCTCGGAGTCGCGATAATGCCATTCGTCGGACAGAACTGGGGAGCCGGCAAAGCCGACAGAGTCGACGAAGGACGGAAACGTGGCTACGTCTTCTCGATATGGTGGGGATGTCTATGTGTGGCAACGTTCTGGCTTCTTGGGCCGACCGTCGCCCGCATCTTCAGTGACGACGCCGAAGTCGTCAAGCAGATCGTTCTGTTTCTTCACGTCATCCCCCTCGGGTTCATCATCCAAGGTGTCTTCATGCTGAGCAGTTCCACCCTCAACGCCATCAACAAGCCCATGGTCTCGGCAAGCCTGGTGCTAATCCGCATGCTCGTGTTTTTCGTACCGTTTGCATACATAGGCGCCGAGATCGCCGGAATCGCCGGCATCTTCGTCGGTGTCGCGCTGACAGACTACACGTCGGGAGCGCTTGCTTATCTCTGGTGTGGCCGCGTACTCGCCGCCGAGAGCGCACATCTGAAACCCCTCAATCGCATCGACCATGGCGAGTGATCTCCTCGTCGACGAGACCGTTGACACGCCTCTAGCCGGCGATTCCGCTTTGTGGCGTAAGTGGCGTACTCGCGTGTTCATCGCGACATGGATCGCCTACGCGGGCTACTACCTCTGTCGGAAGAATCTCGCCGTTCTACAGCCCGTTCTCATGGACGAGTTCGGGTGGTCGAAGATCGAACTCGGCCTCGTAGTAACGGCATTCCAGTTCACCTATGCCTCGGGCCAACTCCTTGCAGGCATGCTCAGCGACCGAAAAGGCGCCAGAGCCGTTCTCGCAATCGGCCTCGGCGCCACCATACTGATCAACTTCCTAAGTGGCTTCGCAACCACGATTTTCGCTCTCGTTGTGCTCTGGTCGCTAAACGGCCTTGCGCAGGCGACAGGTTGGCCAGCGGCCGTAAGGACCATGTCGGAGTGGTTCGGACGCAACCAGCGTGGCCGCGTCATGGGATGGTGGTCGACCAACTATCAGGTCGGTGATGCGGTTGCAACGTCTGTCGCCGCCTTAGCGATAGGTTCAGGCTTCGGATGGCG
>CAZSJP010000219.1:0-3802 GCA_964606675.1 uncultured bacterium | reverse complement strand
CCGGCAGCAGCGCTCGCGGCGGTCACGATCCCCGTGTTCCTGTGGCAGAGAAACGGCCCGCACGAAGTCGGCATCGCTGAAGAGCAGCCTATTCGCACGTCGGACAAAGCTAGCGGAAAAACCTCCCACCTCGCCATGGTGCTCAGGAATCCATCGCTCTGGGCCATCTCCGCCATAAACGCTTCCCTCAAGTTCGTGATGTACGTCTTCTTCTTCTGGTCGGTAACGTATCTCGTTGAAGTACGCGATGTGGAACTCAAGTCGGCCGGATACATGGCGGCATTGATCCCACTCGGAGGCGTTCTGGGCGCTATTGCTGCCGGCTGGGTGTCCGATCGTCTGTTCGACGCCAGGCGTATGCCCGTTACAGCGATCATGTTGGTTCTGCTCGCGATGACAACCGCGGCAATTCCCCATGTATCGGCAGATCGATGGCTGTTGTCGGTTCTATTCGTTGTGGCGGGGTTCGCGCTGTACGGGCCTGAATCGCTTCTTGCCGCAACTGCCGCTGTCGAGTACGGTCCACCCGAGTCCGCCGCAACTGCCGTCGGCTTCGTAAATGCCGTGGCGTCGCTTTCCGGCGTACTGGCTGGTGTTGCAGGGGCTGCTATCGCCGAGCATCTTGGCTGGCCTGCCCTATACCACTTTCTCGCGATTCTTGCTCTGCTGACGCTCATTGCCGTACTCCCGATGTGGCATCTCCGCGGACGGCATCGATGACCCTCGTTGCCACTCTCATCTTGGCAACCTACTTTAGTGTGCCGGACCACACATATGCTTAGAGGAGGGAACCATGCTGCTCAATACGATCTGGGAGTACGCAGGTTTCTTGTACCAGGAAGTGCTGCTCGTATCGGCAGGATGGATATCCTCACGGCTGCAGAATGCCTATCGCAAGTACATACGCCAAAACGCGTTCAGACGATTCTTTGGCGACTCTTCACCCGATAGTGACGGATTCGCCATAGTGATACCACTATTCCAGCCACTATCATATGATGACTTCTCTGCCGACGAGACAACGCACGTCAGAAAGTCCACCTCTGTCCTGCATAGCGATAATACGGCAATAGTGTTGCCAATGTATAGCGACGTGATCGTTGCAGATGACTACCGCGCCTATGAATTCGTCAATTCCGTGGCGGTGGGATATCTCGATCGTGCCATCGCCTTTATGCCAGACAACACCAGAGCGCAAGACGAACAATCAGAATGCTGCTTTGCTTGCATCGGCGGCCCAAGAAGCAATCTTGTGTTGAAGGAAGTCATGGACCTAAAGAGTACTCAGACTTTTGTCACATTAGACCATGCATCTGGCGGTCTGGATACCTAGTGCCTGAATATTCATCGTCCACAGAGACTCTCACTCCGAGTCGACGAAGAGAACGCGATCGGAGTCATACTCCGTATTCCAAATCCTCGACGCAAACAGAACATGATTACAGGAATATTCGGCTGTAGATCGGAATCCACATTGATGATGTCGAGGTATCTGCACGATGAGTTTGGGACGATATCTCGTATGGCAAACAAGAATCCTCTTGTGCTGGTGACAGCAATTACCGGAACCCACTTCGATATCTGCGAAATAATGTACGTGACAACACCTACCGAGAAGCTAGAAGCTGATTGGGATAAACTGAGTGTCTATAATGTCGAAAGTCAGTAGTGCAAAAGCCTACAGAGAGTCCCTTTGACACGCATGCATATAGTTCAGGCGCGCACGGCCACCGTCATCGCTGAGAACAGCAATGACACATCTCCATTGCTGAAGGAGATCTCATGGATACCCCAACTAACATCGCCGGCCGACGCGAGCTTTTCGTCGACGACTACTTTATCGACCGAATGGCCGACACTCGCCTGCAGCTCCATCATCCTGAGCGACGCGAGACCTCCATCGTCTTCGATGCCCAGTGGGAGGACAACGTCGCCGGCGTGTCGAGCGTGATACAACTGCCCGATCGCATCCTGATGCACTATCGCGCAAGCATCCCCGACCTTGACGACGAGGACTACGTTGCAGTAGCGATGGCCGAAAGCACCGATGGCGGACTTAGCTTCACCCGCCCAGAACTCGACGTTGTCGAGTTCAGCGGCTCGAAGCAGAATAATCTAACCCACTACGGCGGCCCGCCCAGTTCTCCACCCGCCTTCATCGATAGCAACCCCGATTGCAGCCCCGACCAGAGATACAAAGGACTCGCCGCGCAGTGGCAGAAGCTGTTCCCCATGTGCTCCGACGATGCCATCCACTGGTGCAGAATGATGGACGGGTCCATCGACATGAGCGGTACGTTCGATACGATCAACACCGTCTTCTGGGACTCCACGACGCGATGCTATCGATCGTTCACTCGCTACTTCGAAAACATGGAACCCGGCACGAAGGCCGATGACGTTCTTGGACCCGCGCCAACCGTAGTGCGTGCCATCCAAAGCTCGACCTCGGAAGACTTCATCCACTGGACCGAACCGATCCCACATCGGTATCGCGACGGCATAGATACCATGCAGCTATATACCAACGCCACCGTGCCCTGTCCCGGCGCCGAGCATATCTATCTGTCGTTCCCAATGCGCTACCAACAGGACCGTATCACCGTGCCCGAGCACCCATATCCAGGCGTCAGCGATTCGGTATTCATGGCCAGCCGCGACGGTATCGAATGGACCCGCTACCTCGAAGCGTGGGTGCGACCCGGTCTTGACCGGGGTAACTGGACCGAGCGCAATAGCATCCCCGTCTGGGGCATCGTGGAGACCTCATCTACCGAGTGGTCGATGTACATTAGCGAGCACTACCGCCAGTCGGACACTCCGTGCTGTCTGAGGCGCCTTTCGATTCGCCCGCACGGCTTCGTATCGCTTCACGCCGACTACTCGGGCGGCGAGGTTCTGACGAGACCACTGCTCCTCAGCGATTCAGCCGCATCCGGACCGGCCGAGCTTCGCCTCAACTTCTCGACTTCCGCCGTCGGCTCCGTCCGTGTCGAGATTCAGGACGAGAGTGGCATACCGTGCCCCGGCTACTCTCTTGACGACTGCGACTCTGTCTTCGGCGACGAACTCGACCGCCCCGTCACCTGGAACGGCAGCACTGACGTCTCGTCCATCGTCGCCAAACCCGTCCGCTTCCGCTTCGTAATGCATGATGCGGATGTGTACGCAATGAGGGCCCGGCGGTTGTAACAGGTTTTCGAAATTTGATCGGAACGCACTAGAAGGACCTGCGGTGTACAAATCCCAGCACGCGCGCGCTGGACTATGATTCGCACGTACCAGAGTCTTTGTCTGTTTGATGGAATCCCAATCCTCTCACCACCGTCGCGGAATCCCAATCCATCGCTTCCCACGCTGCTTGGCGTCCTCATTCCGCTCGGCTGTGAACTCCGGCGCCGGCTTCCACTCGTGATCCGGTGAGACGATTCGGTAGCCTTTCCCCGCTTCGGTCTCGAAGACGATCGCCCCCGACGCTATCGTCGTAGCAATCGCTTCGCCCGACTCGGCACCAAGCACTTTCCAGCCGCCGATATCGCTTATCGTCGGCACCAGTGCGCACGATTCCCCTCGCTCGCTCAGTATTTCCGCCGCAACGGCCTGTCCGCTCTCGACGATGGCCGAAACCTTGAATCCGCCTTGCGCCCAGAGCGTAAACGCTCCATCCCACGTCTCGGGCACTGCCGGGCAGAGCCGCATCGTGCCGTCGTAGCTCTGCAACAGCATCTCGTTGATCGTCGTCTGGATCACCGCCCCTGGCTCCAGTCCGAAATGCGTATGAGGCTCCTCCGGGAACTCGAAT
>CAZSJP010000218.1:0-7370 GCA_964606675.1 uncultured bacterium | reverse complement strand
CCGTCGAGTGTCGGCCGCGCTCGCGCGATGCCTTCGTTCCCCACCGTGATGCCGGAACTCCAACGTCCGCGTCGTCGCCTTCGGCGACGCAAGCGCACGCCGGCTACTCGGTCTTCACCGACTTCCTGCATACAATCGCCCCTGCGACGATCAGCGCGCAACCCGCCCAGAGCTTAGGGCCGGCGGCGACACTCAGGTAGGCGCAGCTCACCAGCGTCGAGAGGAACGGCGTGAAGTACGACGCGGAGACGACGAGCACCAGGTCCCCTTTCCGCATCGCGTACTCCCAGAACAAGTACGCCAGATTCGGCCCCAATGAGAGATACAGAAGCTCAACCAACGAGTCTGCCGACACGTGCGACTCTTCGGGGTATACAAGGCGAACCATCCCGAGGATGACACCCGTTGCGAGCATGAACACGGGCACCGCCTCGCCGTCGCCACCCGCAGCATGCTTCCTGCTCAGCGCCGAGTAGAGCGCCCACGTGACGGCCGCCGCCAGTGCGGCGATGTACGCGGTGCGGTTCGCCACGACGTTGGCGGCGAAACTATCCCATGCGATCGGCTGATTCTGCGTCACCGTCAGGAATATCCCCGTTGTGGCCAGGATCACCCCCGGCACGACCAGCAGCGACACGCGGAGCCGCAGCACCGCGACAGACGCTAACAGCGTCAGCACGGGCCAGAGATAGTTGATCAGGCCGACCTCGAGCACCTGGCTCCGGTCGGCCGCCAGCCCGATTGCCAGGTACATGCTCAGGTTGTTCGCCACGAACAGCCCGCCGCACCCGAGCAGGTACGCGCGGCTGAACGAGCTGAATGTCCGAAGAAGCCTCCCCCTCGCGGCTAGATACGTCACGCCGAGCGTGCCGCCGATGAGGTACACCGCCGCGGCCGTCGTGATAGGCCCCAATTGCTCGGTGACGCTTCGCCCGAAGGCGATCACAGTGCTCCACAACACGATCGCCGCGAGACCCGCTCCTGTCGAGAAGCGTCTCGAACGAACTCCTGGTGATCGGTCGGATTCCATGCGGGCGAGGTTCTCGTGCGTGTATTCGTCAGCCGGCCAACAGCGTACAATGGGTCGCGGAGCTTCTCATGCGGCCCGACAGATTGTAACGCCACGCAAGCCTCACGGCCAATGCACCCGATCTCGCGCGACGGATGGATGCGAAATCGCGGAGTACCGATTGGCCGATCTCGAAACTGTATCATTGTGATAATGAGTCGCAGGAAGTGTCTCATATTGGTACGGAACCGGGTCTCCGCGTCAGCGAGGGATCCGATCACAACTAGCGTCCCATATGATCCTTGTACGCGAGGTTGCCACACGGCACGCCGTGTGCATGCCCAATCGGACGTGGTGGGCTGCCAAACGGCATGCCCCTGATGCCATGGAGCAGGTTGAACGGAATCGATACGGAGGTTCAGCCATGAAGGGATTACTCGTAAGACGCCTGCTGTCGCTCGCCGCGGCAACCGGCATCGTTGCATTGATCGGGATGGCGGGGTAGCGTCCGTCGCACAGCGAGCGGCTACGAGCCGGCGCGGCCCTCGCTCGGAGCGAGGAACTCGCCAGGCCGATAGAATAGGTGATCGGGGAGGCGCCACGCCGGTGCCTCCCCGTGCTCGTTCTGCGGCACGGTGTGGGTGCTATTCCTTCATCTTCGCGAGCAATTCCCTGCGGTATGCCTCGCTTCCCAACTGGTCCAGGCCGGCGCACTCCTCAGGCGTGAGAAACATCGGCTCGCCAACTTGCAGCGCGGCATGCTGGATGACGGCCTGCTCTTCGATCGCCAGCGCGCGAAAGTACGCCTCCTTCACTGTCGCTCCGACCGTTATGGCGCCGTGGTTGCGCAGGACGATCCCGTAGCAGTTGGGGCTCCCCACTACCGCCCTGACCATCTCGGCCAATTCCTGCGTCGTCACGGTGACGTACGGAAGATGAGGGACGTTCCCGCCGAGATATACGTAGTAGTCGGCGAACATGGGGGCGAGAACGTGTCCGGCTGCGGTCAGCGCTATCGTGATGGGCGGATGGGTGTGTATGACCGCCTGGACGTCGGGCCGAGATCTGTAGATAGCCAAGTGCATCAGCACTTCCGACGACGGGCGCATCTCGCCGATCACGATTTCTCCCGTACTCACCGACACGCCGGGGTAGCGCTCGGGCGTCGCGTCGGCGAACGAGAAGCCGCTTGGAGATATCCACATGACGTCGTCCTCGCGCGCGCTTACGTTGCCCCCAGCGCCGCGCACGAGGCCATCGGTTACAAGTGCCTTCGCCGTATCGACTAAGTGATTCAGTGTGTCGCTCATGGGTTGTCCTCCGAACTAAGAGCGCGTCCTACGCCTTCCTCCAACCGCGGCAACCGACGGCCGACTTCCGCGGCGATTCGTCGTAGCGCCTCGGGGCTGGCTCCTTCGAGTCTCAGGGTGAGCGCCGCCTCGGTGACCGAGCCACGGACCAGCGCCCAGCCGTCGGCGAAGTCTATCCTGATGCCGTCGAGCGTCCTCCGCGGCAACTCCGGGAATGAGGCGGCGACCTCCTCAAGTGCGGCATCGCGGTCGGCCTCGTCAACGGGTACGCGGACGTCGCCGGTGATATAGACGGGTGGACAGCAGCGTACCAGCTCTGAGAGGCGCCGTTCGCTCGCTGCCAGGAATGCCATCATGCAGCATGCTGTGTAGAGCCCGTCGTCGCCGCCGCCAAGCGCGCCGTGGAAGTAGTGGCCGCTGATCTCGGCACCGAACGGAGCGTCGCTTCGGATCATCTCGGTGCGGATGAACGCGTGGCCGCTCCGTACGGCCTGAGGATCGGCTCCGGCCTTGGCCGCGGCCTCAGGCATCCTATCCGAGAACTTCAGGTCGTGAACGAAGGGCCGGCCACGAAGGGCGCCGCCAAAGCTCTGCAGGAGCAGCCACGTGCTCTCTTCGGCGATCAAGACGTGCCCGGCGTCGTCGACGAACGCAACCCTGTCGCCGTCACCGTCGAAAGCGATGCCCACGTCGGCTCCCTCGGCGACAACCTTCTGCGACAGTGCCGTAAGATACCTGGGGCGCGAGCAATCCGGGTCCCGATCGGGGAAAGTGCCGTCACGCCGGTCGTGGATCGCCGAGAAGCGCGTGTCCGGGTAAAGGCGCCTGAGTATCCCAAGCGCGCAACCGGCCCAGCAGCCATTCCCAGGGTCGATGACGACTCTCTTCGGCGCGCCTCGCCAGCCGCGGGTTTCGAGCCAATCGGCGTAGAGTGGCTCGACCTCCACTCTTCGGCGACCGCCTCCCTTGCGTGTCCCTGGTACGTCCTCGTCACGGAGCGACTGCACGTCGGCCTCCGTCGGAGGGTACGCGCCCACCATCCACTTCAGACCGTTGGTGTCCGGCGGTCCGTGCGAGGACGTCACGATGGCGCAACCATCCGCGTGGAGGGATCGACGGGCGAAGTAGACCATCGGCGTCGGCACGACACCGAGTTCGAGGACGGTCGCGCCGGCCTCGTGCAGCCCTTCTGACAACGCATCGAGGTACTCCGGCGTCGTCTCTCGCACGTCGCCACCTGCAACAAACACTGCTCCAGGCTCGCACGCGCTAGCCAGCCGGCGGCCCCAGCGGCGGTATAGCGTGGGGGAGAGATCGCCGACGCCACCACGAACGTCGCACGCTTTGTATATGCTCACCGGTAGCCCCGTCCGTCTATCTCGCCGCAGAAGGTCGCGTAGAGTTCGTCGTACCGGTCTCGACGGGCGGAGTCCGGCGCAAACGATCTCTCGACTCGCACCATCGCGCTCGTGGCCTGCGCGAGGCTGCCGAGGTCGGTGCCTGCGGCCGCGAGAACCGCGCTACCGAACGCAGACTCGGGGCATGCCGGCCTGTGCACGACTCGACCGGTTACGTCGGCACGGATCTGCATCCAGACGTCGCTCGTGCTTCCGCCGCCGGTGCCGTAGACCTCGCCGTCGCGCTCGCCGGAGATATCTTCGAGCACGTCGTACCCCATCCGCTCCACGAATGCGGTGCCCTGCAGGTACGCCGCGTAGCGCACCGATTCGTCGTCGGTACCGGGCACGCAGAACCCGCAAGCGCCTGGCGAGTCGAACGGAAAGCGTTCGCCAGCCCTCATCAGAGGATACGCGACGTTGTCAACGGGCAGCCTCTCTCGGGCCGAGGCATCCATCGACCCCGCGTCGCAGCCGGGGAACACCGCGCCGGTCCAGTCGGCGCCCGTGTTGCTTGCCGCTCCGGGAAGCCATATCCCGCCCGGCAGCTTGTGGGAATAGACGATCCCGCCGGGGTGCTTGCACATGCGCCGGCTCAGTCCCTTGAACACCAGAGTCGTCCCGAGCGTCGTGTTGAAGTCTCCGGGGCGGTGAAGTCCGGACGCGATGCATCCGGCGGTGCCGTCGGATACGCCCGCCACAACGGGAAGCCTCTCAGGCAGCGCCGTTGTGAGAGCCGCGCCCGGCGACACGTGCCCGACCATGGTTCCCGGCGCTACGACGCCGGGCAGGCGTTCGAGCATGCCGGGCAGTCCCTCCAACCACTCGGGCCAGCGCTCGTCTACGAGGTCGTAGCCCGTCTTGAGGGCGTTGCTGTAATCCGACACGGGAGGCCGGTCTGTCAGGCGCAGCACCGCATAGTCGGCGTGGTGGGCGAAGTGAGCCGTCATGGCGAACACGTCCGGCTCGTGCTTCTTCACCCACAGCATTTTCGGGACGGCGAACGAAGCGGCAAAGCGGTACCCAAGTTTCTCGCAGAAGCTGCCGGCAAGCCCGTTTACTTCGTCGGCCTCCGCAGCCGAGCGCACGTCGTTGTACATGATCGCCGGACGAAGAGCTTGTCCGTCGGCGTCGAGGCAGACGAGCGTCCCCGACGTGCCGTCCACCGCGACTCCGGCCAGGGAGCCTGCTTCGAACGAGCTCTCGATTAGCATCCGCATGGCGCCGGCCGTCGACTGGCAGAGGCACTTCCACCACGCCTCGGGGCTTTGCTCGTGCCAGCCCTCCGGAACGTCCGACGTCGACTCCGGCATGGCAACCGAACACTGGGCGACCACTTCGCCATCTTCTGCCGCGGCGATGGTGCGGACGCCACCGGTCCCGCAGTCGATCCCCACGAACAGTCGTCGTTTGTCTGGGCGCATCCTCGGTATCTCCGCTTGCGATCTGGCGCTATCGGAACGTAAAATGTAAGGTGTAGTGGTTTCGACGGGAACCGATTGCGATAGCCGAGCCGAAGACGCCTGGGGAGAGCCAACATGAACAGTGCCGAACGTGTCGATACGGCGCTCAGAAACCGCCAACCGGACCGCGTGCCCGTGATGGAATTCGTGATCGACGAGGGTGTTGCAGCCGCCATCGCGCCGGGTTGCACCGATACGTCGGACTGCCTGAATCGGCTCGGGATGGACGGGGTCGGTTGCAGCGCGAACTTCGCTCGAACGTCCGCGAACGCAGACGGCACGTTCGTCGACGAATGGGGCGTAACGTACGGCCCCGGCCCCGAAACGCTGGCGCACCCGATCCGGGGGCCGATCGCGACGCTCGACGACGCCAGGGCTTACGTGCCGCCCGACCCCGACGCGCCCAACCGAGTCGGCGGGCTTGAGGACATCGTCGCCCGGTACAAAGGCGACCGCGCCATATGCTTCCATCACCGAGCGGCGTTCATGTGGGCAGCGTACCTGATGGGGCTGGAGAGTCTGCTCGTCGCCTTCCTGGAGCGACCGGACATGGCGGAGTTGGTCATGGACAAAGTGCTCGAGGCCAACATGGCAGTCGCTCGTCGCGCGATCTCGGCAGGCGCGGAAGTCGTTCTGCTGGGCGACGACTATGCGGACAACCGGGGTCCGATGATGAGCCCCGCGATGTTCGACCGCTTCATCTTCCCCCGCCTGAAGCAGATGGTCGACATGGTGCACGACGAGGGCGCGCTCTGTGTCAAACACACCGACGGCAACATATACCCCATCCTGGAGTCGATCGTTCGAGCGGGGCCGGACGGCGTACATCCCATCGAGCCGGCGGCCGGGATGGAATTGCGAGAGGTGAAACGACTTATCGGCGATCGAGTGGCTATCGCAGGCAATATCGACTGCGGCGAATTGTTGTCCAACGGCTCGGTTGAGGACGTGCGCGATGCAGTCCGGAAGGCCATCGGCGACGCGGCCGGAGGCGGGGGTTACGTCCTGACGTCCTCGAACAGCATCCACTCGTCGTGCAAGGCTGAGAACGTAGTCGCCATGGTCGAGGCGTGCAAGGAGTTCGGGGAGTACTAGGCCTCGATCGCTACGTCGCCGGCACCTGAGACGAAGAGCACCGTACTGAGGTCTCCGGCAAGGTCGTCCATCTTGCCGACGAACTCCGACTCCTGCCCCTCGGCGGGAGGTCTGAACCCGAGGAAGACCACCGCCGCCTCGCCTGAAGTCTGCCGGATCGCCTCGGGAATGCTGTCGGCGACGATGACGCACGGCGTCGCGTCGATGCGCGAGAGGTCGATCAGCCGCTGCAAATGCAACGCGGCATCGCCGCGGGCGGCCTCGGACCCGATGGCTCGTATCAGGCGAATAGGCCGCGTGCGCCACTCCTCATTCTGCGACAGGAGATGCGCGAACAGGAGCATCAGGTCGCCATTCTGCCTGCCGCGCCACCACACGTCGATCGTGCCCGGCGCAGCGATCCACGGCTCTTCGCGGTCCACCCCGCGGCATCTAACGACGACGATGCCTTTCTCCAGATCGGCGATGGTTCTCAGTGTCGCGCCGAAGGACGAGTAGTGTTCCGGGTTGCCGGTCCACCCGATCATGACCGTATTCGGACGCACCGCGCCGATGCCATGGCCCTGGACTAGCGCCCTGATGCCGCTGGGCAGATCGTCGGCAACGATCGCGACCGGAAATGCGCTCAGTCGCTCCTCGGCGATGAACGTGCGCAACATCCGCTCATGAGCGGGACGGCGCGTCGACAGGTCCGACGGCCGGCCGACGATCACCTGGGCGAGGCTGAGGATGCCACGGCCCGCGGCCAGCCAGTGACCGTATACGGCGAGGTAGAGCCGACTCCACGCGCCGCCGCTCAGAGCCATGATGATCGGACGCCAGTTTTTCGGATGGTAGCGCATGTCCTGTAGGCGCAGCAGACTTCGCCTCGCCCGTTCGAACTCGGCGCCACTGCGCACGTCGCCCCACCGTTCCCGCATGTGATGGCGGCTGATCCGCCGATATATCGCCCACATCGCCAGCACCGATACGCCCGCCCACACCGGAGATATCAGGAACATCGTCGCCGCGCACCCAACGGCACCGGCAAGTGCGGTCGACCAGTGGCTGTATCGGAACGTCGGTCGATAGCTCGGGTTATGGGTGATAGACTCCC
>CAZSJP010000217.1:0-7382 GCA_964606675.1 uncultured bacterium | reverse complement strand
GAAGGAGTGCTCGAAGTGATCCACCGCGCGCGTGAAATCGCGACGGTTGTAGCAGATCATCGCCAGCAGATAATGTGCATTCGACAAGTTGTGATCGTGAGGATCTGCGGCGCTGACGAAGGTTTCTAGATGTTCAACAGCCGACTGGTTGCGGCCATCGAGTAGTGCGGATGCGCCCAGAAGAAAGCTGGCACCGGCAACGCCGATGTCGTAGCCCAGCTTGTCGAATATCCGGGTCTCGTCCGCCAACGCGCGGATGAGAAGGCGCTCGTCGGTCGATTTGTACCTGTCCCGGTGAAACGCCTCCAAGCTGGCAGCCAGCCGCCGTCGGAGGGAATCTAGCGTGGCTTCAACACGGCTCTCTCTGGAGACCAGATCATCTAGCTGGCGCCGAAGCTCAGACAGATCGGCTGTGTTCCGCAACACTATCGGCTGGAGCTCGTCTGTTTCCATACTTCACTCCTCGTCGGCTCCCCTCTTCTCGCCACGCAGTCTGCTCGTACCAAGATGTTACGGCGACCAGCGCAGCCTGCCAAGCCGCACGCGCGAGGAGCCAGCTACGTCGCTAGCATCGCCGTCCCCTCACGCAAGCTACTCGAGTGCGCGCCAGCGCACTAGCGCTAGCGCACCAAGTACATGGCGACGATGTTCTCGAGCGGCACCTCAGGGCCGATGGTGTTGGCCGGGCAGATGAACAATCCGCGTCCTCCGGTCGCATCTTTGCAGAACTCGACCTGGCGTTTCACGTCGTCGACCGTACCGTGCGGCAGAACGCCGCTAACCGACATGCTGCCGAAGAAAATCAGCTCGTCGCCGGAAGATGTCCGTCTCTGTGCAATGTCGCCGATCGATACGCCGATCTCCTCCTGGAAGCCCTGGAACCCCGCGACGCCGAGGTCGAGGATGCTGTCGAGTATCGGCAGGATGTTGCCGTCGCTGTGCCAGAGGGTCTTGATGCCTGCTTCGTGCAGTGGGCGGAGAGCTTCGGCCGCGTTGGGGAAGTAGTGCTTCTCGAGGAACGCTGGGCTGACCATCGGCCCCGCGGTGGTGCAGATGTCCTGCCCGACCAGTAGCACTTTCGGGAAATCGTTGTCGACGATGGCTTTGGCGATCTGGGCGTTTGTGAGGCGGCTCTTGGTTGCGGACGATTCCCACAGCTTCCTGATGGAATCCGGGTACTCGGCGACCGCGCCCAAGTAGCTCTCGTAGCCGAACTCCGCGTACCACATGAAGTTCCCTGGCGCTTCCCAGAATGGGGGCAACCATACGATGTCGCCGGCCATCTCCTGCTTCTGCAGTCGGTCCTCGACGTAGCCCTGGTACACCGCCGCGGCGTCGAAATCTCGCTCGACGGCGTCTGGTGACGGGACCTCCCGATCCACGTAATCCCTCACGTGTTCGATCGTCGGCGCTTTGGCCATACGCCGGTCAAGGTCGTCAGTGCTCATGTGGCGGAAACGGTCTTGGGTGGGAGGGATGAACATATCGATCAAGCCGTCGACGCCGAGCGCTTGGTAGGCGGCGATGGCGGCGCTCTCGGGGTCGGCCCAGAACTCGTCGGGGGTGGTGCCGCTCAGGGCCTGGTAGTGCTCCGCGCTGGTGATCCAGCCGCCTAGCGACGGCACTTTGTCGGTCGGTTCTCGGATCGCCGTGGCGCGAATCCGCTCTTGAGGCGTCATGTCTGGCTCCTGGAGGGTTGTTGCGGTGCGTGGGGCGTCCCCGAGGATACGGGAGAAGCTAGGGTCAACCGCTCTCCGCGGCATCGGAGGCATCTGCCTGATCGTCTGACGGGTCGTCCTCCTCGACGACCAGGCCGATCCTGTAGACGAGGTAGATGAAGAGGAATGCGCCGAAGCCGAGCAGCGCGGCCGCGATTGTGACAAGATCGTTCCAGGGGCTGATTTTGGGTATGTACGGGTATATCCTGTAAAGCCCGACCGCCGATATGACCCAGAAGATGACGAGCATTCCGGTCACCCACCTGAGCCTCGTGAGGCGCCGCCGCACTATTGGCGTGTATTCGGGCATCGTATCACGATCTCCGGTCCGCCGGTTCATCGACGTCGTCGGCAGCCAGGGCGGAGACGGCATCCGCTATCGCGTCGGCCGTTATGTCGAAGTGGGACGCGTGCCATACGACCTGTCCGCCCGATATCAGCATCACCTGGGGCGACTGATGCGCAACGCCCGTCTGTTCGGCCAGCCACATCGAGACGGGCCTGTATTCCACGACCAGGACCCTCGCACGTTTCGGGCTGTCGGGGTCGCTGTCGCAGTCGTCGTCGTACTGATCGAACTGAGTGGCTGCTCTGGTGCTTATGCCGCACCGCGTGCTATGTTTGAGCAGAACTACCGGCCCGATAGACGATTCATCCAGCAGCGCCTGCGCATCCTGTTGCGAGCTTACGTCCGTGACCATAATCGGTTCCTACTGTGCCGTGGTCGGAGGCCGAGGCGCAACCATCGAGCATGCACCATAGACGGAAGAAGTATCGCGCCGACGTTGCGGCGGGAACAACGCCCGGCGGGTCGATTGCGCAGCGGCAATTGACATCCGAACCATGGTTCGCGTTACTCTAGAAGAGTGTTTGAGCGAGGAAGTTGCCACTCGTTCGGGGCGTGCCTCGCTCCCAGCAGCGGGCATCGCGGAAGGATCCGGCCAGATCATGCAGACCATATGCGGCGCGCCGCTTCTGGCGAACATGAAACGGGACGTCGAGGCCGTATTGGAGCGGGACCCGGCGGCTCGGGGGTTCTGGGGGACATTCGAAGTCGTGTTCACGTACGCCGGAATACACGCCCTCTGGATGCATCGCGCGGCACACTGCCTGAACGAGCGAAACGTTCCGTTCCTGCCAAGAGCGATATCTCAGATCGGGCGCTTCATCACCGGGATCGAGATACATCCAGGAGCGCAGATTGGCAACGGCTTCTTCATCGATCACGGTATGGGCGTCGTCATAGGCGAGACCGCGATCATCGGCGACGACTGCACGCTCTACCAGGGCGTCACACTTGGCGGAACAGGGAAGGAAACCGGCAAGCGTCACCCGACGCTCGGCGACGGCGTCGTTGTCGGAGCCGGCGCCAAAGTGCTCGGCAACATCAATATCGAAGACAATGTATATATCGGCGCCAACGCAGTGGTGCTCAAGGACGTGCCCGCCGACAGCACCGTAGTGGGCGTTCCGGGGCGAGTCGTTCGGCAGCGTGGGAGCAAGTCCGCTTCGACTTTGGACCATGCGACGCCCGATCCGGTCGATCAGCGGCTCGAATCGCTCCATCGCGAGCTGACGGAAGTCGAGCGGAATTTCGCAGCCATCAAAGAGCGCGCGGCCGGGCTGAACCAGGCCTCCGATCAGGCATCCGCGCCCGGTCCCGACGGCAACTAGGTTGGCGGCGGCTCGGCGTCGGGTGGACTCTCGTCCGGCGCGGTAGGTTCCTCGGACTCAGCTTCGTTCCCGGTGCGACCGGGAATCGTTCGCTTCATGTTGGGCGGAAGCGACGGGGGCGGAGCCAGCGCGACTATCGCCATCGCCACCAGAGCCCCGATTTGCACGTGCGGCTTGTACATCTGGATTCCGCACGCCGTCAGCCAGATGTACGCCCACGCGATCTCCCGCGGCAGTACGACCGATATCAGCATCTTCGTCGCGACGTAGGCAAACGCGCCGACCGCCAGTGCGTGCACGGCGTCACTCACCAGGAAACGGAACCCCTGTGCCTGGGCGACCAGCAGGCGAGCCGGCGTCATCGTCGTCCAGCTCAGTACCAGGTCGAGCGACAGGAAGAGAACGCCTACTCCGGCGGATATCAGATCGACACGTCGTCGCCGAACTATCGCGACCGCGATGACCCACGGCATCGTCAGGTAGACCATCTCGCTGAGGGCCGCGAGCCACTGCACGCTCGTCGCGTCCGGCGAATGCTCGAGCGCGGCACGGTACAACGTCGCGCAGAGCAGAGCGACAGATGCCATACCGACGGCCGCCCGAGCGACCATGTGCGCACGGAGCAACGCATACGCCGCGACCGAGACTATGACCAGCACGGCGGCGAGGTGGCGCCCCAGGTCGACTTCCGCACTTCCAGGCCAGACGATCGCGGCGGCAGCCGCGATCGCGGCGGTCGCGAGGAATACGTGCACGAACTTCCTCGATAGGGGCGTTCGCTCCGCCAGGGCGCGCTCGCGCCAGGCGAGGTGCCAGATGAAGTAGAGCGCTCCGCCGGCAAGCGCCGCTACGAGAATCAACTCCGCGGTTTCCAATGCTGGAAGGCCGGCGTATGACTGCCACCTTCGGCGCACGACCGGCAGAACGACGCGACCAACGACCATCTCGGCCCACGCCACCAGGCCCAATCCCATAATCAGACGCACATGTTGCTTGTTCACTCTGACTCCTCCATGTATTATTATAGCAGAAGAATCGCACGTGTTCGTCGCGTGTCAACTGGTCACCAGGTAACGCTCCGGGTCTTTGGCGAAACGCCGACCGATACTGACGGCGCCAGAACACTGGAGGTACCACATGCCCCGCAGCAAACGCGAGCCGTGCCCGGCCGGCATCGAGGACAAGTGTCCGATCCCACGCTACCGCTGCCGAGAGGCGGGCAAGCCGGGCGAGCATTGCTCCGAATTGTTCGCGGAGTTCGAGATGTTCGTGCTGCCCGATACGGCCGACAGCAAAGACGCCGACTCGAGCACCGCCGGCGGAACCGATGCCGGTGCGTCCGACGGGGAAGGTGACGTATGGACGTTCTAGCCAGGTGGTTTTTCAAGACCGGCGCGATTCTCCTGCTGATCGGCGGCCTGCTTCGCGCATCCAAGAGGCTCAAGTGGATCGGTCGCGTGCCTGGCGATCTGGAAGTGCCGATCGCCGGTCGTCCGGTTCGCTTGCCACTGGGGACCAGCGCAATTCTCGCGCTCATCGTTGCCGTGTATACCAACCTCATGGGCCGCGGCAGGTGACGGACAGCCGGGAGTTCCTTCTCAGTTCCTACCGGTACGATCTGGACACCGACCTGATCGCCCAATCGCCAGCGACACCACGCGATTCCGCCCGTCTGCTCGTGTACGACCGTGCCGCCGGTCGCACCGAACACGGCCTCTTCCGAGACCTGCTCGCCGAACTTCGCTCCGGAGACATGCTGGTCGTCAACACGACGAGGGTCATCCGCGCGAGGCTGCACCCCACGCGCCCTGACGGAGGAGGCGCCGAAGTGCTTCTGGTGCGACCGCGCACGGCGTCGGCGTGGGAAGCGATGGTTCGGCCCGGCAGGCGGCTGAAGCCTGGCACCGCGCTCCGGTGGGATGACGGCACCCGGGCCACCGTCGGCGAGCGTCTGCCTGAGGGCATGAGGCTCGTCGAGTTCTCTCGCGAGGTGGACGCCGATTGGCTGGAGAGCGTCGGGGCGATGCCGCTCCCGCCCTACATCAGACGGCCCCAGGGCGAGCGAAACGAGGCCGACGACGAAGACTACCAGACCGTCTACGCAGACGAACCGGGAGCGGTTGCGGCGCCGACAGCCGGGCTGCACTTCACCGAGCCGCTGCTGGGCGATCTCGCGGCGAAAGGCGTCGATACGGCGCACCTGGTTCTCCACGTGGGGCCGGGCACCTTTCGCCCTGTGCGCGTCGATGACATACGGACCCACACAATGGATTATGAGTACTACAACGTGCCGGCGCCGTCGCTGCAGAAACTCGGGCGCACCAGACGGGCGGGTGGGCGTATCGTGGCAGTGGGCACCACGTCGGTTCGGACGTTGGAAGCGCTGGCCAACGACGGATTCGGGGACGACCAGGGTGAGGTGCCGGACGGAGGCATCTCGGGCAAGACCGACGTATTCATATACCCGCCGCACACGTTTCGGCTGGTGGACGCCATGATTACCAACTTCCACCTGCCCGAATCGACGCTGTTGATGCTGGTCTCAGCGTTCGCCGGCAGAGAGCGCACGCTGGCTCTCTACGGCGAGGCGATTGAGCGACGCTATCGCTTCTACAGCTACGGCGACGCGATGCTACTCCTGTAGCGCGCAGGCGCGAGGGAAGATCGTATGCTTGAGACAGGCGGACCGAAGTGGCGGACGTGCGCGCTCATCGTCGCAGGTGGGAAGGGCCTGCGCATGGGCGGCGACGTCCCGAAGCAGTACTTGCCGATACGAGGCGTGCCGCTGCTGGCGTGGACTATCGCCGCATATCACCGATCCGACCTGATAGACGAAATCGTGCTCGTAGTTCCTGAGGCGGACCTCGGCTTCGTGGCCGAAGCGGTTGTCGACATGTACCGCTTCGACCGCGTACGCCGCATAGTGGCCGGTGGGATCGCCAGGCAGGATTCGGTCGCGGCCGGATTGCAGTGCGTCGAGGGAGACGACGACGTCGTCCTGGTCCACGACGGTGTGCGCCCGTTCGTTTCCGAGGACACGATCCGTCGTGCGGCCGAGTGCGCGCGTGAGAAAGGCGCGGCCCTCGTTGCCGTTCCCGTCACGGATACCATCAAGAGAGTCGACGACCGGCGCCAAGTGGTGGAGACCGTGCCACGCGAGAGTCTCTGGGCCGCTCAGACGCCGCAAGCGTTCCACGTCGCTATTCTCCGCCAGGCGATGGAGAGGGCCCAGCAGGACGGGTTCGAAGGCACCGACGAGGCGAGTCTGGTCGAGAGACTCGGCGTCAAGGTCCCGATATCGCACGGCGACGGCGAGAACATTAAGGTCACGACCCCGGCCGATCTCGCGCGGGCAGAGACGATAGCGGCCGGAAGGGAGCTACCATGCTGAGGATCGGCCAGGGATACGACGTACACCGACTGGTTGAAGGCCGACGCCTCGTGTTGGGCGGCATCGAGATACCTTCGGCGCTCGGGCTCGACGGGCATTCCGACGCCGACGTCCTGACCCATGCGGCGATGGATGCACTTCTGGGTGCTCTCGCGCTGGGCGACATTGGTCGACATTTCCCCGACACCGACGCGGCCTACTCGGGGGCCGACAGCGTTGCGCTGCTCGCGCAGGTCACGGAGATGCTGAGCGAACGGGGCGCCGTCGTCGTCAACGTCGATACTACGGTAGTCGCCCAGGCGCCGAAGATCGCACCGTACGTGGACCGTATGCGCGAATGCCTTGCCGGAGCGATGGGTATCGGGCCGGACCGTGTGTCGGTCAAGGCGACGACCCCGGAACGCCTCGGCGCGTTCGGGCGGGAGGAAGGCATCGCGGCTCAGGCCGTCGTGCTCGTCGACGACGGGTCCGGTCTATAGCTCCGCGGACGGGCAGATGTCCGAAAGCACGCACCGATCGCACTTGGGCTTGCGAGCCGCGCACACCTGCCGCCCATGGTCGATGACCTCCTCGCCGCCGGCTGTGAAGTGCGTGGCGAC